>DZCT01000526.1 GCA_022736535.1 Desulfatirhabdium butyrativorans
CTTCGCATGGACAGTCAGGCAAAATATGCCGCTGTTGCCTGCGGAAAGGCTTCTGTTTATCTCCGGCTGCCCAAAAGCAGCAGCTATCGTGAAAAAATCTGGGATCATGCGGCAGGCGCAATCGTGATTCGGGAAGCCGGCGGACAGGTTACGGATTTTCAGGGAAAAGCATTGGATTTCTCACTCGGCAGGAAACTCGAAAACAATGCGGGAATACTCGCGAGCAACGGACATCTGCATCAGAAAGCCTTGCAGGCGATTTCGGATTTGAAATTGTAAATTCTCAATTCGGCAGCCATCCGGAGTGCCAAAATGAAATTTTGGCTATTGCTAAACTTTCAGTTCAGCACTCCGGAGAAATCTTTACTTTCCGTTGAATTTGAACGCGCCTTTGCCCAAAATATCATGCAGATGCAGAATGCCCTGAACATTTCCCTTTTCATCTGTCACGGGAAGCACGGTAATCTGATGGTGTTCCATAAGATTCAGTGCGTTATATGCGGGAGAATCCGGCTTCACGGTGCGGGGATTCGGCGTCATCAAATCTCTCACCGAGAGATCAAAAACCGGCTTTTTCTTTGCCACCGCCCGGCGAATGTCTCCGTCCGTGATAATCCCTGCCAGCGTTCTGTCCGCTCTTTTTAAAACAAAGGTCACGCCGAGACTGGGGCGGTCTATTTCTCTGATCGCTGCTTCCATTGTCTCGTCGTCATAAACAAAGGGAATAATGTCGCCGGTGAGCATGATGTCCCGCACTTTGCCGGAAAGCCGCTGTCCCAGCAGGCCGCCGGGATGAAATTTTCTGAAATCGCTGGATTTGAAATGCTTTTTGGTCAGCAGCGTCACCGCCAGCGCATCGCCCATCGCCAACATCGCGGTGGTGCTGGCAGTGGGCGCAAGTCCGAGGGGACAGGCTTCTTTTTCCACGCCCGTGTCAATGATAATGTCGCTGTGCTTCGCGAGCGTGGAATCGGGGTTTCCGGTAAACGCAATCACTTTGCAGCCGATGCTTCGGATGCTGGGCAGAAGGATATTCAATTCATCGGTTTCGCCGCTGTTTGAAAGCGCGAGAAATATGTCACCCGAGCCGACCATGCCGAGGTCCCCGTGCATTGCCTCAACCGGATGCAGAAACAGAGCGCGTGTGCCGGTGCTGTTAAGCGTTGCGACGATTTTCCGCCCCACGATTCCGGATTTGCCGATGCCGCTGACAATGACTCGCCCGTTTGAACGGCATATCATTTCAACCAATTCAGTAAAATTGCCGTTGATCCGCTCCGCCAATTTCAGAATGCCCTCAGCTTCTGTTCTGAGAACTTCGATAGCCTGCTGTATCACTGTATCTTTTTGATTTTCCATTGTTTTATTGAATTTTCTCGCAAAGGCGCAAAGAAAAGCTTTTTTATAAAAGCAGTTTCTCGTTCCCACGCTCTGCGTGGGAACGTCCGGAGTGCGGAAATTGCATTTCCGCATTTCTGCAAAAATAAAATTTTTGCACTCCGGAGCCGGACGCGGAGCGTCCGGGCTGCATTCCCACGCGGAGCGTGGGAACGAGATCAATCACAATCCGCATTGACGATGCCTTCCAAATAATGTTCCCGATTTTTCTCCCACCAGCTTTTTTTGATGTCAGTTCCTATCTCAGTAACCTCTTCGCTGAAATTCGCCTTCTGAATCAGTTCTTCAATTCGTAGCCGTTCAAACAGACGATTTAAAGATTCAATAGTTATCAGCGAAAGATCAACTGTTATCACTGCCTGATTTCCGACAGATTTTATGCTGAAGCTGCTCATATTTTTCCTTTTTTTTAAAACAGGGATGAACGGGATATACAGGATATTTAATCCGCTATCCTATCCATCCCTGTTAATTTCCAATAGGAATTTAGCATGATAAATAATATTCAGATAAATTTTCCATAAATTTTATTTTATCCTTTATGTCAGAAATTTTCAAGCATCCTTTTCAATAAAAATGAGTCTCAGGCAGCCGGAATGAAAAATCCGAGCCGCAGCCCTCTGATTATCATCTTGACAAGCCTCTTTAAATATTTTAAATATCGTAAAATTAGGTTGGGATAATGTAAGAAAACATTGACGTAAAGCAGAAAAGGAGAAAGGAAATAAGCAGAAAAATGAAGGTGTTGGCAACGGCGGCGGTGTTCTGGCTTATGTTTTTCAGCTTCGGAGGCGGAAATGCCGTGTTTGCGGCGGAACAGGTGGCAGTGGATTTCGGAGCTAACGGACTTTATGCTTATGACGGCAGTAACCTGACCGAACTGACGAGTCTGAACCCGGAGAGCATAACTTCCTGGAACGGAAAGCTTGTCGGAGATTTCGGCTCTTATGGACTCTGGCTTTATGACGGAAACTCATGGAAAGGTTTAACAGGCTGGAATGCTGAAAATATCGTGGCTTTGGGTAGCAGACTGGTTGCGGATTTCGGTTCTTACGGCATCTGGATTTATGACGGAAGTTCGTGGACAGGTTCAACGGGCTGGAATCCTGAAAATATCACGGCTTTGGGCAGCAAAATGGCGGCGGATTTCGGTTCAAACGGACTCTGGGTTTATGACGGCAATTCATGGAAAGGGCTGGTAGGCTGGAACCCCGAAAATATTGTGACATGGAGCGGCGCGTCTTCTCTTGCGGCTGTTCCAAAAACCGGACAGACAACTTCGTATGCAGCGGGAGATGACGGCAGCAATCAGAAAGGCGTGGCATTGCCTAATTCCCGTTTTACAGACAACAGCAACGGCACGGTGACAGACAACCTGACCGGGTTGATATGGCTGAAGAATGCGAACTGTTTCGGAACAAAAAGTTGGACAGACGCTTTATCTGCCTGCAACTCTCTGGCAGCCGGTCAGTGCGGGCTTACAGATGGTTCGACTGCGGGTCAATGGCGCCTGCCCAACCGGTTTGAACTGGAAAGTCTGCTTGATCTGTCACAATACGGTCCTGCTTTGCCCGCAACTTATTCGGTTTTTACGAATGTTCAACATCTCGACGGGTATTGGACAAGCACGACCTTGGCGGGCGACGCTACGTCTACGTCCCACGCCTGGTACGTGGGTATGTGGTCCGGCGACGTGACCTTCAAATCCAAGCCGCTCGCCTACTATGTTTGGCCCGTCCGAGGCGGACAATAGATGCTTGGGTTCTTTGATGATTTGGCTTTTTCGGGCGCCGTTGTCTGAACCCTGATTCACCTGATTAAAGGATTTGCATGATTTGTGTCAAGCCTTTCAGACTTGTCGGATTTCACAGACCCGGCGTGAACGGG
>DZCT01000527.1 GCA_022736535.1 Desulfatirhabdium butyrativorans
TTAATATCGTCTGCGACCAGCACTTCATCTTCAACAATCATAATTTTTTCCATGATGTTGTTTGTCCTCCGGGGAAAAGAGGGTAAGCACAGGGGCTTACCCCTACCGATGTTCGGTTTTTCTTGTCATTTCGAGCATTTTTTTTCTTGTCATTTCGAGCGAAGCGAGAAATCTTTTTTTCCGTAACGGTGGGCATTTCATGCCCACCCTACAAACGGCAATTTTCTTGTCATTTCGAGCGAAGCGAGAAATCTTTTTTCCGTAGAGCGGGCATTTCATGTCCACCGCACAAATCGGCAATGTTTGAGCGTCGGAAGCTTTGAACGCACCTGTTCAAGCCGCGCGGCATCTGCCTCAAATACTGCAAGCCCCTGCGCCTCGCCTGCATCTGCTTTCAGAATGCCGAAAGGATCAAATGCCGCGCTGCGCCCGGAAAACACAGAACCGGTCAGATTTGCACCGGCGACATACATCGTGTTCTCAACGGCTCTTGCACACAGCAGCGTCAGCCAGTGATGTTCCTTGACGGGTCCCGCGTACCATGCGGACGGCACCAGCACAACATCCGCGCCCCTGAGCGCAAGATCACGGAAAAGCTCCGGAAAACGCAGATCATAACAGATTGTCATGCCGATATTCAAGCCTTTTATATTCACAAGTTCCGGCTTTGCTTCACCGGCAAGCATTTTATCAGATTCCCGGACATTCAGCGCGTCAAAAAGATGAATTTTCCGATAAGCGGTCAGCATTTCTCCCTGAGCCGAAAGCATGATGGCTGTGTTATATACCCGTTTTTCATTCGGAATTTTTTCCCACACGCCCGCCATGAGACAAATATGATGCGCTTTTGCAATGTCTCCAAGCGCGGTAACAAAAGGACCGTCTATGGCTTCAGCGATGTCGGAGAGCGATTCGGACAAAAGTTGAGATTGACCGGGAAGTGCCATAAACATTTCAGGAAACACAATCAGATCGGCATTCATGGCAGCGACTTGGGCTGTGAAATGCCGGGCTGTGTCTAAATTTTTGGAAGGATCGCTACTGCCCTCAACCTGCGCCAGCGCAATTTTTAATGATGATTTCATTTCTCACTCTCATAAGGGGAGGGTTTTTTCGCCACGAATGACACGAATGAACACGAATTTTTTTAAAAAATAATAAGTTAATCGAAATGTTACGAAAATTATCTCGTTCCCACGCTCTGCGTGGGAATGCAGACCGGATGCTCCGCGTCCGGCTCCGGAGTGCTGAAATGAAATTTCAGCATCTGAAATTTCAGCACCTGCTAAAATTCGCTCCGCTAGTTACTGCCGCCCAAACGGTGGGCAGCACAGCGGGTCCGCTCCGGAACTTGTTCTGCTGCCCACCCTACGAAATTTAATCGAAAAATTTTTATGATTCATATTACTGCCGCCCAAACGGTGGGCAGCACAGCGGGTCCGCTCCGGAACTTGTTCTGCTGCCCACCCTATGAAAATTAATCGAAAAATTTTTATGATTCATTCGTGTTTATTCGTGGCTGAAAAAAATTCACTTCTCACTTTCCCCGCTTTCCTGCGGATACACCATTTTTCCGCTCAAACTGACATCATAGCCTTCAAATTTCCGGGCTTCGTCAGCAAAAGCCGGTTCATGCAGAATTCCTACAAACAGTTGAACACCCCGGTCAAAAAATCTTTCCCTGTGAATCAGAAGATCATAGCGTTCCCAGCGAAGCGGAATAAAATCAAGTCCCAGCAGCGAAGCCACCGGACGAATGCCGGGTCCCGCATCGGCTCTGCCTGACAGAATCTCAATGCCCACATCTATATGTTTCTGAATTTCCCTCTGATAGCCTTCGATTTTTTCCCCGCTCACGCCGACCTTGCAAAGTTCCCGGTCGAACAGGAGACGGGTGCCGGTTCCCAGCGGACGGTTGACAATGCGGATACCGGGCTTGGCAAGATCGGCAATAGTTTTAATCTGTTTGGGATTGTCTTTTTGCAGCAGCAGTCCCTGTTCCCTTCGGCAGAAATTGACCACCGCGGGCATCCGGTTCAATTCCTGAGTGGCAAAGTCAAAATTGTACTCGGTTTCATTTTCCTGAAGGAGATGGCTTGACGCTATATGACACAAATTCTGCCGCAATGCCCGGATGCCGCCCATGCTGCCGAGGTTGCCGAATACCGCGATATGATCCGGGTGAAGGCTGTTGAACAGCGAAACGGCGCTGTCCAACAGCGGGTCATTGCTGCCCGCCAGTATGAGCAGACCGTGATACGGCGGCAGAGAGATAGAGGGCTTGGGATAATTGATGGTATTGGTTTCAATCCACTGTTCCACCAGATGCTTGGGAAAAAGCCATTTGCCCGTGATTTTTGTGGCAGGCAGCCCTTTCTCGGAAATCAGCGAGTAAACCATCTTTTCGTTTATGTCTAAAAAAATTGCAACTTCTTTAGTGGAAAAGAGTTTTTTCATGATCTTGCCTCAGCCCGGAAGTTCATTTTTTGGATCAGTCCCGTTTTTATAAAAACAGGCACGAAAGATAGGGAAAAAAAACGAAAAATTTTAATATGGTTATTATTTTCATGCTTTCATATTTCAGCATTTGTGTTTGTTCGCGGTAAAAATTGATTGGTCTGTCTGAAATAATAAAAATGAAATAATAAAAAGAACTATATCACAGTATCTTAAAAAGTAAACAGATTTTTTTTTACGATTGTCATAAGTTGCACTTTCCGAATTTCCGGCAGCATGACCGTCCGCTGATAAAACGATTTGCAGAATTGTTTGACTGTAGGTTACATAAAAATCCCCCCTGCCCCCCTTTACAAAAGGGGGATGAAAACTGTCTGATTTTACAAATTAAATTTTTATGTCGAACTCACGTTATTTTATACTGATCCGATTTTGTTTTTTTTGCCACAGACGCACACAGACGGATATTTGAAAACGGCATATATGCAAAAAATATGCCGTAAAAAACCGAAAACGGATTAGTATATCATAAAATTGATTTTTTGGGATAGAAGTTAAGCAGTTGCGGTTTCTCGTTCCCACGCTCTGCGTGGGAATGCAGCCCGGACGCTCCGCGTCCCTCCGTGAAAGGGCCGCAGGACATTCCCACGCGGAGCGTGGGAACGAGGTCAAAATTGATTTTTTGGGATATAAAAAAAGCAGCCTGAAAAAAATTCAGGCTGCTTTTCTATCTTTATGAAATTATTTGATTATTATAGTAATCAAATTTTGGTTTTTTTACGGCATATTTTCTGCATAAATGCCGTATTCCGTTTTCAGATATCTGTC
>DZCT01000069.1 GCA_022736535.1 Desulfatirhabdium butyrativorans
AAGTTTCATCCAATAAAATCAAGTGAGCAACTCCCACTTTTGAAAGAGGTCTATTGTGTATAATACCGAATCTCTTTTTCCCACAGAGCGCACAGAGAAAAAATGCCCACAGAGGACACAGAGATTTTAAAATAATTCTCTGTGATCTCTGTGGGAAAAAAGTTTCCCACAGAGCGCACAGAGAAAAAAATGCCCACAGAGGACACAGAGATTTTAAAATAATTCTCTGTGATCTCTGCGGGAAAAAATATCATAATAAAGTCAACAGAGATTCGGTATGATACATCAAAATTAATTTGTTTCCATACTATCCGTTTATTATCATTTATAAAAATATAAAATTTTCCTTTAAGCCGCAGTCCGTCGGATAAGGAAGATATTTTCAGAAAGTTTTTTTTATGTTAAATCATGTTACGAGTTATGCAGTTGAACTCGTTCCCACGCGCCGCGTCAATGGCATTTCGTAGGTCGGGGTGAGCCTGCGAACCCCGACACCTGCCGGATGATGAGCCTGCGAACCCCCGCACCTGCCGGATGATGTCGGGGTTCGCAGGCTCACCCCGACCTACGAAATTGTCAACTTGACGGCATTGACGCTCCGCGTGGGAATGCAGCGGACCTTCCCACGCGGAGCGCGGGAACGAGAACCGCAACTGCCTAACTCCTACATGTTTTCAGCATATAATAAATATCCGACACATGATGCGTTACGCACTCGGGCCGGCGTGGGAACGGGAAGCCCGACTGTGTAACCTCTGTCAAAAAAGAAAAAACGCCGAATCTTTATTTTTATCATGAAACAGCTTAATTCCGAAACAATATTATCCGTGAATACAGATCCGATGCAAAGCCTGATTGAAGAAAACAGGATGTTGGCGCTGGAAAACCGAACTGTAAGACAGCAATCTGATATAATGGCAGATTTGATGATAAAGCAGTTTCAGGAAACAGAAAAAATTTTCGATCTTTTCCGCTTTGCCGACGCGGCTGAGGAAAAATATCGCCTGCTGATAAAAAATATCCCGAATGTCATTTTCAGAGGATACGCTGACGGCTCATTGGATATTATAGATGAAAAAATTGAAAATCTGACAGGTTATGTCAAAGAGGATTTCCTCTCCGGCAGGATCAGATGGTTTGATCTGATTCTGAAAGAAGACCTTGAATCGGCAAAAGCGGTGTTCCGGCAGGCTTTGAAAGGGACGCATTCATACAGCAGAGAATACCGTTTCCGGTCCAAAGACGGAGAAACGGTCTGGGTGCAGGAAGTTTCCCGGATTGTATGCGGCAAAGATGGAAAAATCGCTTTTATTACCGGCTCGATTCTGGATATCAGCAAACGCAAGACCGCCGAAGAGGCGCTCATAAAAGCCAAAGACGAACTGGAAATGCGGGTCAGGGAACGGACAGCGGCGCTTGCAAAGGCAAACAGCGAATTGCAGGCGGAAATTGCCGAGCGTCTTCAGGCGGAAGAGGCATTGCGAATTTCGGAAAGAAAATATCGCAGTATTTTTGTAAATGCTGCCGGCGGCATTTACCAATCGGATACCCGGGGGCGGATAATGACGGCAAATCCTGCATTTGTCAGAATTATGGGGTATGATTCTGAACAAGACCTGATCCGAAATGTAACAAATCTTAAAGAACAGTTTTACGCTGATGCGGAAAAACGGGAGGCTTTGCGGAATCTTTTTAAAAAAAGCGATGCGGTAAAAAATTTTGAAACCCGTTTTTACCGGAAAGACCGCAGCCTTGTCTCTGTATTGCTGAATGCGCGGGCTGTCCGGGATGAAAACGGGAAACTGCTTTATTATGAAGGCATTCTTGAAGATATTACGCAGAAAAAGCATCTTGAAGAACTGAAACTCGCAAAAGAGGCGGCTGAAGCCGGATCACAGGCAAAAAGCGACTTTCTTGCCAATATGAGCCATGAAATCAGAACCCCGATGAATGCCGTCATGGGACTGACAGAACTGATGCTGCGGACCGATCTGACATCGAGACAGCGTGATTATCTCAGCAAAATCAAACTTTCCGCTTATATGCTGCTGGGAATTATCAATGATATTCTGGATTTTTCAAAAATCGAAGCCGGCAGGTTAGAACTGGAATCTGTGAATTTTCAGCTTTATGAAGTCATGGAGAGAATTTCGGATATGTTTTCCGACAAGGCATCGGAAAAAGGCATTGAACTGGTGGTTTCAATAGCGGATGATGTGCCGTTCAGCCTGATCGGGGATCCGCTCCGGCTCGGACAGGTGCTGACAAATCTGATAAACAACGCGGTCAAATTTACGCATTCGGGAGAGGTGATCGTCAAAGCGGAGCTTGCCCGCCGACATGAAAGCAATACGGGTTTGTCTGTTTTCAGGTCTGTTTTCAGTTCAGAGGCTGATTCAGATGAAACGGTGCATATCTGTTTTACTGTCAGAGATACGGGCATCGGCATTCCTTCAGATTATCTTCCCAGACTTTTTGAAGTATTTACGCAGGCAAACGGTTCCGTGAGCAGCAAATACGGCGGCACCGGTCTGGGACTGGCGATTTCCAAACGTCTGGTGGAAGTCATGAACGGTAAAATAGAGGTGGAAACTGTTGAGGGAAAAGGGACAGAATTTTCTTTCACAGTTCCCTTCGGAACACAGCCCGGAAACAGCGCAGAGAAGCCGCTTATTCCTGAAAATATCCGGGGAAGAAAAATATTGGTTGTGGATGACAATGCGACTTCAAGGATAATTTTCAGCAATATTCTGAAATCATTCGGTTTTAAATCTGTATCTGCCGCCTCGGGTCCGGCGGCGTTGCAGGAATTGGAAGCTTCGCACAGAGACAAACCTTTTCATCTGGTGCTGATGGACTGGATGATGCCGGAAATGGACGGTATTGAGACCTTGAAAAAAATGAGATCATCTGCTGATTTTTTTTCAGTTCCGGTGATTATGATGACGGGTTTCGGGCGTGAGGAAATTATGCAGAAAGCAAGGGCATTCGGTGCGGACGAGTTTCTGATAAAGCCGATAAAGCAGTCCATGCTGTTAGATGCGATTGTGAAAGTTTTCGGATATGAATCTCCGGAATCCCGTCGAAAAAACATTATAACTGTTCAGAATCCGGATCAGAAAGCGCATTTTCAGGGGGTACGGGTGCTGTTGGCGGAAGACAATTCCATTAACCGTCAGGTGGCAGCGGAAATTCTGGAATCTGCGGGCATCTCTGTTGATACGGCATTCAACGGCAAAGAAGCGGTTCAGAAGCTGACATCCCATCATCCCGTTTCTCAATTCTCAATTCTCAATTCTCACTCATACTATGACGCTGTTCTCATGGATGTGCAGATGCCGGAAATGGACGGATATGAGGCGACAAGACGCATTCGGGAATGGGAGAAACAGGTCTCAGGTAACAGGAAACAGGTAACAGGGGACTTGCAACCTGCCACCTGCAACCTGCCACCTGTCCCCATCATCGCCATGACTGCCCATGCCATGGAAGGTGAACGGAAACGCTGCATGGATGCCGGTATGAACGATTTTATTGTCAAGCCTTTCAATATCAATCAGTTATTTTCTGTTCTGTCCCGATGGGTGACAGGCGGAAAAGAAAAGCCGAAACTTGAAAACCCGGGTCCGAAGCCTGCCAATATTATAACATCTGCCGATCTTATAATATCAGGTCAATATGCGAAACCCGCAGCCGCTGCTCCGGTCATTGATATGGACGCCGCGCTCCGACGGCTCAGGGGAAATAAAAAACTGCTTTATCATCTTTTGGAAGAATTCAGCAGGAAATATGCAGACGGGGCTTATAAAATCAGAGAAGCCCTGAACAGAAATGATACGGAATTTATCTCTCATCTGGCGCATAAGCTCAAAGGCGTTGCCGGCAATCTGTCGGCAACACATCTTTATGCCGCAGTATTGCAAACGGAACGCGCCCTTCGGGGCAAAAATATCAGCGATATAACATTGTCGGTTGACGCTTTTGAACAGGCATTGAATCGGGTATTGCAGTTTGTTTCCCTTTTGAAAACAGATTCGGCGCAGGGATTTTCAGGCGCCGGAGAAGCGGATTCCGGAGTGCAAAAAAGCAATTTTTACAGCAAATCGCAGATAACAGACTGTCAGCCCTCAACTCTCAGTCCTCAGCACTCAGTCCTCAGCACTCAGTCCTCAGCACTCAGTCCTCCGTCCGAAAAAGCGGCTCTTATGTTCGGCAAACTTGAGAAGCTGCTGAAAACCGGCGATTTGGATGCGGAAGACTGTCTTGAGGAGATCAAACAATTTCTGACAGATGCCGGTGTTCACAGTCTTTTGAAAAAAATAGAAAAGGAAATAAATGATCTTCATTTTGAAGGCGCAGAGAAAACGCTGTCTGAAATCAAAATAATTCTGAACAGTTCCCTGAAAGGAGAACAGGGGCAATGAATCCGGAAACCCGCAAACAGAGAATACTGATCGTTGATGATGCGCCTGAAAATATCAAGATGCTGGCGCATGTATTAAAGCCGAATTATTCGGTCAGTTTTGCCGTAAACGGAGAAAATGCCTTAAAGATTGCCGCATCCGAACCGCCGCCCGATCTGATTCTTTTAGATATTATCATGCCCGGAATAGACGGTTATGAGGTATGCAGACGTTTGAAATCAGACAGGAGAACTCAGAATATTCCGGTCATTTTCATTACAAGCATGAATGAAGAAGCCGATGAAACCAAAGGACTGGAACTGGGCGCGGTGGATTACATCACAAAACCTTTCAGCATGGCAATTGTCAGGGCGCGGGTCAAAACGCATCTGGAACTGAAAATCCACCGCGACATGCTGGAACATCTTTCTTCCCTTGACGGTCTGACCGGCATCCCCAACCGTCGGCGTTTTGACGAATATTTTGATGCGGAATGGCGGATTGCCGTGCGTGAATCTTCGCTGCTTTCACTGATGATGATAGACATAGATCATTTCAAGGATTTCAATGACGAATACCAGCATCTGGCAGGGGATGACTGTCTCCGCCGAGTAGCCAAAAACCTTGCCGCTTCGGTGAGACGTCCCGGAGATTTTGTGGCAAGATACGGCGGCGAGGAATTTGTGGCGGTTCTGCCCAGAACCGATGCTGCCGGCGCCAGTGCTGTGGGGGAAAGTATGCGCAACAATATCGAATCGCTGAATATTCTCCACAGCGTTTCCCCTATCCGGAATTGCGTTACTATCAGTGTCGGCACTGCCACCCTCAGCCCTTCCCTGAACATTTCCGGAGATATGCTGATCAAGGGGGCTGATGATGCGCTGTATCAGGCAAAAAAAGAGGGGCGGAATCGTGTGAAAAGTCTGAATCTCGATATTTTCAATGCGAATTAAGGGTTATACCGATTCGCTTTCAAAAATTGACAGGGATGAACGGGCAGGGCGGGCCGCCCTGCCGATTATATTTTTTTGAAAGCGAATCGGTGTTAAATCAGAAAAGCTCAACCCTTAATTGGCATTTTAACTAATACTGATTCGCTTTCAAAGATACGGTCTTTTCAGACCGTAAAGCGATTTTTCAAATCGCTTATTAAACCGCTTAACCCGGAACAACAACCTCGGGTGCCGTTTGGTTTTGCCTATAGGTCAGCAAGGGTAAGCCAAGTGTCTGAACCCTGATTTTCAGGATTAAAGGATTTTCCTGATTTCTGTTCAGCAAGGTTCAGACAATAGGGTATAAGCGGCGGGAGGAATCTACAAGGATTATGTATAAGCAGGGATTACGGGATCGTTTTGTAATCCTTTTTTAATCCTTGTTTATACATAATCCTTGCAGATTCCCATCCAATCTATAAAAATAAGGAGTAACGAAAGTTTAGCCCGGACCGCCCTGCTGCTCAAGTCTTTTCCAAAAAGGGCGGGCTGTTTCAGCCGTTTTTTCCGGCAGCGTGAAGGTTGCCATATCTCCGAGCATGAGTTCAAAGCCGGTATGGTCGTTTCTCACCCAGGGCGCATAATTCGAGCGCACAATCAGAACACAGCGCAGTTCAAGGCGGCTTGAGGGTTCTTCCACTGAAAGAATGCCGAGATTGTAGCCGTTCCGGCAAAGGCTTCGGTAAAATTTCTGAGCATTGATGACGCCCTGCGCCAAATCTTCCCATTCCTTTGACTCAATCGCCCGCAAAGACATCGCTTTCGGCAAAATGCCCCAGATTTCAAAAAATCCCTCCGGCGCAAAAGCGGCTATCCATTCCCAGTCGCCGGTTTTGCCGATACAGCGTGCGCCGTCTTCTTTTTCACGGCGCAGATAATCCGAAAACAGATACTGTCCGGTTTCCTGAAAATAGCGTTCCGCTCTTTGTTTCAGAAAACGGTGATGATTGCCTGCAACCGCGTCCGCATTGATTTGCAGATGCGGATGAACCAGAGAGCCGCCCGCGGACGGCAGGTGATTCTGCGTAATTGCCATATAAACAGCCTGGGAGTCATAAGCAAATACCTGTCGCAGATAATTTCGGCAGTTGATGAAACAGTCGCTATAAGAAGACACAGACGCCATGCCGATTTCGACAAAATGCCTGTTGTCGAAGAGACTGACGGCAGAATAACTCCCGTAAGGAAAGAGATTTGGAAAGAGCCGCGATTCTCCCTGAATCAGACAGCCGGAGGGCGCAATCTCGGAAACACATCGCGGGGTTTTTGCCTCCACCTGCGGACGGCAAAAGGGGCATGTTGAGGTATCCTGCGCCTCCGGCGGCGGAGGCGGCAGCGAGTCTGTTCCTTTTTCGGTTTCGGAAATCCGGCTTAACGCAATCCGGCAGGTGCGCCCGGTAACGGGATTCGTGCGGACTTCAATCCGCCGTTTTGCGGGTTCGCCGGAAGGCGCGATAAATTTTGCGAAAATGTCTGTTTTGTCAAAGGATAACATAAGATGCTCCTTATTTTGCTTTTACGCGGGAAAACAATATTTCTCGCAAAGAACGCAGAGAGCGCAAAGAGTTATATGTACTGTCATTTCGGGCGAAGCGACTTGTCATTTCGAGCGAAGCGAGAAATCTTTTTCTTCTCTGCGGACTTTGCGCCCTTTGCGAGAGACTTTTTATTTCTCGCAAAGAACGCGGAGAGCGCAAAGAGTTATATGTACTGTCATTTCAAGCGAAGCGGCTTGTCATTTCGAGCGAAGCGGGAAATCTTTTTCTTCTCTGCGGACTTTGCGCCTTTGCGAGAACCTTCGCGGGAACCGCTTCAAGGATGCTGTCAGAACTCTGATTTCCTGTTTAACGCAATCCGGAAGGTAGGTCCTGCGGTTCGGACAAACGATTCCGCAGGCTCCGGCAACGGCATCACCAATATGTGATACCCGTAATCCGTCAGAATATCCATTGTTTTGTTACAGGAATAGCTTATCAGTTCCGCCCTTCTGTCCTCATCTTCCGGTGAAGTCACTCTGATCCAAAGACTTTCCGGGTCTTCGGGGCTTTCCGTAACATTGAGAAGTCTGATTTCAGGAAATTTTTGCTTAACATAATTCAATACCTCCTCAATGAGTTGTTCCTGTTTGAAATTGATCACTGCTCAATCTCCTTTTCAGTTAATCCTATCATTTCCTGCGCTTTGAGAAGCTGATCAGCGGCATCTTTTTTACTCACGGTATGATGTTCATAATCAGCAATATTTCTGATCGTCTGCATCTCCATCAGATACGGTTTTATTCTGCCCGGATAAACCTTCCGGCGTTTAATCATCTTCTCATTGAACTCCGACTGCACCCATTTGTGATCATATCTTCCCCGTGTTATACCGTTATGAAGCAGTGCTGCAACAGCCGCCTGAAACACTGCAAAATACGCCCGATTCGCACAGGCATTATAACATTCCTGTTCAAAACTCAGCAGAGCGATCCTGAGATTCTCTTTGGCTTTGATGAGATATTCCATATCTGCCTTCCATGTTTCTTATTTTGCTTTTACGCGAAAAAACAATATTTCTCGCAAAGAACGCGGAGAGCGCAAAGGAAAGC
Source organism: Desulfatirhabdium butyrativorans (assembly GCA_022736535.1). Lineage (GTDB taxonomy): Bacteria > Desulfobacterota > Desulfobacteria > Desulfobacterales > JAIFKL01 > JAIFKL01. Next base: position 7,983 of record DZCT01000069.1, read on the forward strand.
TTTTTTATAAAAACTCTTTGCGTTCTTAGCGTGCTTTGCGAGAAACTTTCTGCGGGGAACTTTTTATTTCTCGCAAAGAACGCGGAGAGCGCAAATATTTGACAACTTTAAAAAAGTTGTCAAAACCGGCGGAGGCGGAGCGTCCGGGCTGCGTTCCCACGCAGAGCGTGGGAACGAGAGACGGAGGAAAATTCGGCTCGCTTACGGCTCGCCGCTCTGATTTTATCATCAACGGCGTAATGCCTGCTTAATTGGTATTACCAGTCATACAGAATCTCCCAATGACTCCCGAAAGGATCGTCTTCCTGACTGTAACGGCAGGACATGGTTTTCCCCGTGCCGGGGCCTTTGCTGCTGTCCTCTTTCCAGAACCTCAGATAAATTGCAGGAATAAGACTGCTTTTCTGAGATTCCGCACCCGCAGGTTTTTCAGCCCAGACTTCTTTCTTTTCAATGACTTTCCATACCGTTCCGAAACGTCTGCTCATCACCCGCTCGCCGACGCGGGGAATGCCGTATTTCTCCCGAAGGTCTTTGAATTTATAGACAGATTTTTCATCGTAATCCAGAATCTTTTCCCCTGACAGGATGATGCCCACAGCGCCGACAGGAGCGGTGAGAAGAATGGAAAGCACGGCAACCGCCAGAATCACTTCTCCGGAACCAATGCCCGCTGCCAGCGGCACTGCGCCGATAGCCGCCTGAACTGTGGCTTTGGGGATATATGCGATCACGCAGAAAATCTTTTCTTTCCAGTTCAAACCGGAGCCTGTCAGCGACAGATAAGTTCCGACGCTGCGAAAGACAAGCCCCGTGAAAATGACGACTGCCCCTGCCAATCCAGCGTCCCATGCCACTTTGATATTCACCTGCGCGCCGACCAGCACAAAGAGCAGAAGTTCGGCAAATACCCATACTTTCTTGAGTTTCTGCGAAATGATATGGGCAATCGGCTCTGATTTTTCCAGAATGATGAAACCGATTGCCATGACGCCGAGCAGGCTGGCAACCGGAACCCATTTTTCAACAGATGTTTCCAGCCATGTCAGCAGAATGGACACTCCCAGAACCGCGAGGGTCCGTTTCGGGGGCCGCCAGTCATAAGTGCTGAAAAGACGGTACAGAAAATATCCGGGAATGATGCCCGCAAGTATTCCCAGCGCAACGGAGACCGGAATTTCAGCCAATTTCGCCCATACGTTGACGGCTTCGCCGCCGCCCATTCCCAGAAATATGGTGAACACAACAATCACAAACACATCGTCTATGGATGATGCCGCCAGCACCAATGTGGGAATGCCTTTTTTGACGCCTCTCCCCCGGTCCGTAAAGTCAATCATCAGAGGCACAACGACTGCGGGAGAAACCGCGCCGAGAATTGCGCCCAGCATAGCCGCTTCCAGATAGCTGATATGCAGCAGCGGCGGGGCTATCAGCATGACCCCGGCGATCTCAAACATGGCAGGGACGCAGCTCATCAGCAAAGCGGCTCTGCCCACCCGGTGAAGCGTGTCCCGATGCAGTTCAAAACCGGCACGCAGAAGGATGACAATCAGGGCAATTTTACGGAAATCCGCTGATACCGCCATCATCTCCGGCGCAATCATGTTGAGAAAATAGGGTCCGCACAGAACCCCCACAATCAGCATTCCCACCAGACCCGGCAGTTTTATGCGCCGGAACGCGTAATCTGCCATGAGTCCCAGAATAATAATGAAAGCAAGACTTGTCGCCATTCAAATTCTCCTTTTTATGTCAGTTTCCCTTCCCTCCGAAAATAAAAAAACTTCTATTCAGGGATTTGTCCCCAAATAGAAGTCATTATTCCGAGTTCTTTTCCTCAGACAGTTTCAAGGCTGACTTCATAGCCGTTCCGAATTTTTGAAATCGGAAATAAAAGGTTTTTCGCAACGCAAAGACTCAAAATCTTGCGTCTTTGCGAGAGAAAAATGACCGCTTATTTCCGATAAAGTCTGATACATATAGACATAAAATTGAGAATTGTCAATATTTTTTTATCAATGATTTTTCCGTAACCGCTTGCGGCATTGCCTGTTCTGCTATCTGTCAGCTCTGAGGTCTTTATGATGTTCCGAACAGCAGTTGAACAGCAGAAACACGGCAGCGGCAAAGAAAATGCAGTCCCTCGCCACTGTTCCGACCATCGAACTGCCCTCCAATGTCTGAACGCTTGTGCCGAAACAGCCGCAATGGATATTCAGACCGCGTGCCAGATTGAAAACCAGCGCACATAAAAAAATCAGCAGCAGAAAATTGATGACAAAGAGCGAACCGGGGATCCACTTTCCGATGATCAGACAGATTCCCGTGCAAAGCTCAAGGCAGGGAAGTATAATCGCCGTGATATTAATAAGATGATCCGGCAGTATCTGGTAATTGAAAACAGCTTGGGCAAATGCCGCAGGATGAATAATTTTATCTATGCTGGCATAGACAAAAATCATTCCCATCGCGATCCGCATGAGCGTTATGATCCGTTTTTTTATCATTTTGCACATCCTGCAGAACGGGTTTGAAACCCGTTTTGCCGACCGCCGCAGGAACAGGACATTTCACAAAGAAGCGCTCCGCTCCCGCAGACCTGTGTTTCAAATTGCAGCACCGCATGATCTATGCCGAAGTGATGAAAAAGTTCTTCACGGATTTTCTGAGCAAGCAATTCTGTCTCGCTCAACAGTCTGTCCGTAATCACAACGTGAGCAGAAAAAGCCACGCTCACGGAACTTGAATTCCACGCGTGAAGATAATGAACCCCGCAAATATCCGGCATTTCTTCTAAAAATTCTCTGATTTTTACAATATCTATATTTTTCGGTGTTGCATTCATCAGAATCAGCGTCGCCTCTTTTAAGACCGACCAGCAGTTTTTCAGAATAAATATGACAATCAGAAAGGACAGCAGCGGGTCTAACCAGTACCAGGGCTTGAATATGAGAACTGCTCCGTTGATCAGAACTGCTACAGAAGTCAGAAAATCTCCTATCATGTGAAGAAACGCGCCCCGCACATTCAGGCTGTGCTTTGAATCACGGTGAAGCAGCCATGCGGATAAACCGTTTCCGATCACGCCGACGCCGGCAACCCACATCACCAGCACGCCTGAAACCGGAACAGGATTCCGGAAACGGTGAATCGCTTCATAAATGATAAAAGCCGACGCACCGGTCAGAATCATCACATTGAAAAGCGCCGCCAACACTTCCGAGCGTCTGTATCCGAAAGTGTTGCTGACAGAAGCCCCTTTTTTGCCGATAAGATAGGCAAAATACGCGATCAGAATGGCTGTGAAATCGCTGAAATTATGGACCGCATCGGAAATCAGAGCAACGCTTCCGGCATACAGCCCGCCGACAATCTGAACCGAGGGAATCATCAGATTCAGCGCAAGGGTCGCCAAAAGTCTTGCCCCGCCTGTATCCTCACTGATTTCAGCATGATGATGATGACACAAACCCTGACCGTGATCATCTTCATCTTCATGCGTATGATAGTTGCAAACAGGGTTCACGGATTCACAGCATTTTGTTTTTTCATTGTTTTCAATTTCCAAGACCTGATTCTCCTCCGCTTTTTGTCGGAAACTTGTTCTGCACCCATACAGACCAGCCGTTTACAAGAACCTTCACATCTTTGAATCCCAAATCAATCAGCGTTGTTGCTAATTCCTTGCTCAGATTGCAGGTTTCTCCGTCGCAGTAGGTGATGAGGGTTTTATCTTCCGGCAGTGTTTCCGATATGTTCTGAAAATATTCATCAAAAGAAACCCAGGGCAGATTGACGGCGCCGTCAATATGTCCGGTCTGATAATCTTCAGGCGACCGTGCATCCAGAACAAGGGCTTTGCCTTCAAGACAGAGCCGTCTGGCATCCTGAACGGAAATTTCAATATTTTCGCCCGTATCAAGCGTCAGTTGAGAGGCAGTTGACCAGTCGCCGATCAGCGGCAGTCCGTCAGAGCGGACAGCATTGATAAGCAATCCGACAATTGCTGAAATAAAAAGCACTGCAATGCTCTGATAAGTTGTACGGTAAAAAAAGTCTTTATTTTTCATAATATATCTCCGATCAAAACGGAAATTCTTGTTGGGAACGTCTCCGGCGGACACTCTCAGCCCGGGCCGTTTTACTGTTCGGACGCGGAGCGTCCGGGCTGCATTCCCCCTCCGCGTGGAAACGAGATCAACGAGATCAAAAAATTAATCAATCATATCATCCGGATCAAGATTCAGTGCCTCAGCTATGGATTTTCTGTTCATCGGCGTACCTGTTTCTATTTTATCCGATAATCCTCTCATCAGACCTGCGGGGTTTGCTGAAACCCGGCAGGTCTTCAGTGATTTACGCGCCCATAAACGGACTGGCAATAAAATAAACAGCAAACATGCCGATGGCAACCCCGGCAGCTTTGCGGAACCACAAACCGCCCTGCTGAAATTTTCCGTTTTCAAGGATGCGTTTCACAAGGGCTGCGGAACTGCCTGCCGCCGCAATGGGGATGCAGTGTCCGATGCCGAAGAGAACAATGTAAAAAATGCCGATGGCAATCTTTTCCTGAATGGTGATAAAGGCGAGTATCGGCGCGATAAAGCCGAAGGTGCAGGAACCGGACAGAATGCCGTAGGCAAGACCGAGGACGAACGCGCCCGGCAGTCCTTTCAGTTTCAGACGATGCAGCGCGCTGCCGGACATGGAACACGCGCTCACGCCCAGCATGTCCAACGAGACCCAGAGCAGAATTGCCCCGACCGCGATGGTCCAGTAGGGACCGACTTCTCCCAGCATTCTGCCGAGCAGCGAGCAGATAATGCCGACCATCGCAATGGTGATAAAAAGCCCGACGGTAAAGGCAACCGCATATTTTGCCGCCTGTTTTGTCTCAAGGGTCTGCTGCTGGCCCGCGACATAACTCACAATCAGCGGAATCGAAGCCATATGGCAGGGGCTGAAGACCACGCTGATCATCCCCCATACAAAACAGCCCACAGCCGCTATCATCACACCGCCGCTCATCCACTCATTGACGGTCAGAAATATTTGTTCCAACATGATTTATATCTTCCTCCTGTAGGTGTAAGGTGGACACGCTACACTTAGTCCACCCTACCTGACAACATTTTATTACTTGCCGATCCATGCCTTGACATCTTCTTTTTTCGGAATTTTGCCGACGCATTTGACCTGTCCGTCCACAATCACAGCCGGCGTTCCGAAAACGCCGTATCCGGCGATTTTCATCACATCGGTCACTTTTTCAATCTGTGCGTCCGAACCTGTTTCTGAAACAGCTTCCCTGACGATTTTCTCTGTCTGCTGACACTTGGAACATCCGGGTCCCAGCACTTTGATTTCCATTTTTATCTCCTTTTCCTTGCCGTCATAAACTCTCTATTTGACTCCCAATTTCTCCAGCATGGCGACAATTGTTTTCTTGTCGAGAAATCCCACATGCCGCCAGACTTCTTTGCCCGTTTTGTCATAAAATATCTGGGTCGGAATCGTCTGGATTCCGAATTTTCGTCCTTCATTCGGATTTTCCCACACATCAATGAAAATAACAGCGGCTCTGTCTTTATATTCCTTTTCCAGTTCCGCCATAATCGGCGCCATCATTTTGCAGGGAATACATTTCTTCGCGCCGATGTCAACCATTGTCACCATATCTTTCACGGGGACTTGGGGAATCGGCTCTGCGCCTGCAAAACCGCATATCAGAACTGCAAAAAAGATAATTGCCGCCATTTTCAGCATACTTCTTTTCATAAAAAATACTCCTTTTAATAAGTTTTTTTACTATTTAAATGAGGGGTCGGGGTGTTTTTCATAATATCCTGATAAAATACGCCGTTTCCGGCGGAGCGGTCCCTTTCATTTCGAGCGGAGCGAGAAATCTTGTCCTAATAAATAACAAGATTTCTCCTCACTTCGTTCGTCGAAATGACAAACTCCCCGACTCCTCATTTATGTCTGCCAAATTATTATCGGGGTTTAGAGGCAAAATGATAAACACCCGTCGGCGTCTCCACAGAATATGGAAAATATTTCCGTTTGAACCAGAATGCGACATTCACAAGACTGATTAAAACAGGCACTTCCACCAAAGGACCGATCACCGCGGCAAATGCCTGTCCCGAGTCAATTCCGAACACAGCCACTGCTACGGCAATCGCCAGTTCAAAATTATTCGATGCCGCCGTAAAACTCAAGGTGGCGGATTGTTCATAAGGCGCGCCTGCTTTCATGGAGAGGAAAAAGGAGACTATGAACATGACCACGAAGTAGATACAGAGAGGAATGGCAATCCGTATCACATCCAAGGGCAGTTGAACGATATATTCTCCTTTCAGCGAAAACATCACCAGAATGGTAAACAGAAGCGCAATCAGCGTCATGGGGCTGATTTTGGGAATGAATTTCTGCTCATACCATTCTTTTCCTTTAGTCTTCAGTCCGATAAATCTGGACAGCATTCCGCCGATAAAGGGAATTCCCAGATAGATAAAAACGCTTTCCGCAATCTGACCGATGGAAATATCCACCACCGCGCCTTTTATGCCGAACCATGTCGGCACAATTGTAATAAAAATATAAGCATACAGAGAAAAGAAAAGCACCTGAAAAACAGAGTTGAACGCCACCAATCCCGCGCAATATTCTGTGTCGCCGTCTGCCAGATCATTCCATACGATTACCATTGCGATACATCGGGCAAGTCCGATCAGAATCAGACCCACCATGTATTCCTGATGGCCTGAAAGAAAGGCAATCGCCAGAAAAAACATCAGCACAGGTCCGATGATCCAGTTCTGCACCAGAGAAAGCATCAGAACTTTCACGTTGCGAAAGACCTGCCCCAACTGCTCATATTTCACTTTTGCCAGCGGCGGATACATCATCAGAATCAGCCCTATCGCGATGGGAATATTCGTGGTGCCGACCTGAAAATAATTGATGACTTCCCTGATGCCCGGATACAGCCATCCGCCGATGACGCCGACAAACATTGCCAGAAAAATCCAAAGCGTCAGAAAGCGGTCCAGAAACGAAAGTTTTTTTGTCAGCGATTCTGTCATTTATCCTCCTCTCCTAAACATGTCAGTTCTTATCCCCACGCGCCGCGCGGGAACGGCAACAATTGTAGGGGTAAGCCCCTGTGCTTACCCTTTAATCAGTCGACCAAAGAAGGGCAACCACAGGGGGTTGCCCTTACACCAACCGGACGCGGAGCATCCTGTCCGCATTCCCACGCAGAGCGCCAATGCCGTTAAGTTAAGAGAAAAATGTAGGTCGGGGTG
>DZCT01000070.1 GCA_022736535.1 Desulfatirhabdium butyrativorans
TGATTCCGATAAGCAAATTCCAGGTCCGAATGCCTGTAGCCGATACTCTGTCTGTCCCCTTTGATGACCGTCGGCACGTTGTTTTGAAGATAAATCAGCGGGAGTCTCGCCCCTGCAAAGGTCAGAGAAAAAGAATCGGTAAAATATGCGAGTTTGGGTTTTATAAAGCAGATTGCCGCGTCCAATCCGTCATTGGAAAGCGCGTATTCCGTATCCTGATGAAGCGATGTTTTGACTATAAAATTCAGCCGTCTGAGAATTTCAGCCGGATCACGGCAGCCTTCGTCTTTTGTGATGCGCCGCATACCTGACGAGGCAATAATGGTCATGAACGCGCCGGGAACGCCGTGTCCCGTGCAGTCAATAATGGCAATAATAATGCCGTCTTCAAAAGAATCTGCAAAAATAATATCGCCGCCCACAATATCTCTGGGCATCCAGATGAAAAAGCTGTCCGGAAGATATTTCTTCATGTTTTCCGGGTTCGGCAGCAGGGAGGACTGTATCATCTTTGCATAACGGATGCTCTCCATGGTCTTGTTGTTGGCAGCTTCAGCCGCGCGGCGGGCGTTTTCGGCTTTTTCAAAGACATTCTCCAGATAGGTTTTTGCCTCCTGAAGTTTGATTTCCACCCGTTTGCGTTCTTCGATTTCCACTTTCAACTGGTCATTGGCGGTTTTCAGTTCCTGCGTGCGGATTTCCACCATTTCTTCAAGATGGTCTTTGTGTTTTTTCAGCTCTTCTTCCGCGAGCCTGCGCTCCGTGATTTCTTTTCGGACCCGCTTGCTGGATTCCCGAAGCGCCTCGGTGCGCTTGAATATCTCATCTTCCAGATGATTCCGGTAGTAATGGAGTTCCAGATGAAGCCGCACTCGGGCGCTGACAGTGGGCGCGCTGATAGGCTTTGTGATGTAGTCAACTGCGCCCATTTCAAAGCCTTTGACTTCATTTGCCTCTTTGCCCATGGCGGTGACAAAAATCACAGGAATATCCTGGGTTTTCGGATTGGCTTTCAGCAGCCGGAGAACCTCGTATCCGTCCATACCGGGCATCATGATGTCTAAAAGAATCAGATCGGGAGGCTCCTCGGATTCAACACATTTCATCGCCACTTCACCGTTTCGGGCGCCGATGAGTTTGTATTTCCCTTTCAGCACTTCCGCCAGTATCCTGATATTATCCTGCTCGTCATCCACGATCAGTATTTTCTGCTTTCTGGCATCATCCTGCATTTTTTTCTCCTTCAAGGGAAATTCCGAGAATAACAGCAATCTCTTCCAATATGCTTTGGGCTTCGTCAAAATCGTAGCCTGAGAGCCGGGCTTCCAATTTTCGGGCTTCTTCTCCGACTTCATACGCGATCAGGTGGGGTTTGAGCAATTCAAAACAGGTTTCGGCTTCTATGTCGTTTTCCGAGATCAGCTTCTCAAGTTCCGCCAACTTGGAGGCAAGTTCGGACAGAGTCATTCTGATCTCGTTTTCAGGAGCAGATTTTTTTTCCGCTTTTGCCGATATCGGCGTCTCCTGCAATGTTTCCACAGATTTGAGAACACAGATCAGTTCTTCTTCCAATCTGCGGATGGCTTCTGCGATCTCATCCGATCTTTTTTTTTCAATTGCGATTTCCAGCACCCGCGCCGATTCCTGAAGCCTGACTGCGGAAAGATTGCCTGCCATGCCTTTCAGTGTATGGGCAAGGCGTTGCGCAAGTTCTGTATCGGCGCGGGAAAGCGCATTGCGGATGTCATTTGCAATCCCTGCATAATTCTGAGAAAATTTTTGCAGAAGCATGATAAAAAGTTTCCGGTTTCCCTGCAATCGCAGCAAAGCAGATTCCACATCAATTGCCTCAAGGCGGGGCAGAGCCTCTGTTCCCGAGCCGGGAGAGCTGTCAGCGTTTTCTTTTTTTATCCATTTCTGCAATACAGCCAACAGCAGTTCGGGCATAATCGGCTTGGAGACAAAATCGTTCATGCCCGCGTTCAGACATCTTTCCCGGTCGCTCTTTTCGGAATGGGCGGTCATGGCGATGATGGGGACGGGTCCCGGGTTCGGCCCAAGCTGAGAATAGACGGGTGAGAGGTTCGGGGCATCTCCTCTGACCTCTGACCTCTGACCCCTGACCTCATCCTCCCGAATGCGCTTTGTCGCTTCGATGCCGTCCATTTCCGGCATCTGAACATCCATCAGCACCGCATCATACATACCGCCTGACGCGGCAGCTTTCCGGACCGCTTCAACTGCCTTTTCTCCGTTATTCGCCGTATCTGCCTGAAACCCTAAACTGTTCAGTATCATAGCAGCCACTTCCTGATTGATGGGATTGTCCTCTGCCAAAAGCACGCGCGGCTGGGGCAGGTTCGGGGTAAGGGGTTCGGGGTTCGGGGGCTGACCTTCGACCTCCTCTGACCCCGCACCTCGAACCCCGTACCCGTTTATCGTTCGTGGTTCGGGGTTCGGGGCGGCGTGACCTCGAACCTCTGACCTCTGACCCCGAACCTCTTTTTCATTCAATATCTTCATTTTTTCAAAAATTTCTCTGAGGGTTTCACTCAGCACAGATAATTTCACCGGATTGTTCAGATACGCGTTTATACCCGCGTCAGTTGCCGATTTCATTTCCCGCTCGCTGAAAAAAGCCGTGACCAAAATAATCGGAATCTGCTCAAATCCGGGAACCTGCCGTATTTCACGAGACAGGGAAATACCGTCTGTGACCGCTTTTTTTGCTTTGATCATGATCAGTTGACAGGTGTTTTCCGGCCTTTTTTTCAGTTTCTCCCTGAACTGTTCCGCTACAGGAGGAATGATTTTCGGTTCAAAGCCGCAGGAAAGCAGCATATCATAAAGAAATCGCCCGCTTTCCTCATCTTTATCCGCGATCAGTGCCTTTCTTTTTCCGATTCCGGCGGCAATTGCGGTTTTGCTTTGTTCCCGTTTTTCAAATTGAAGCGTAAAAGAAAAAGTGCTGCCCTTTCCGGGCGCGCTTCTGACCTGAATTTTTCCGCCCCCCATCAGACGCACCATGGCTTTGGAGATGGCAAGTCCCAGACCGGTTCCGCCGTATTTTCGGGTAGTGGAGGCATCTGCCTGCGTAAAAGCGGAAAACAGGCTGTCAAAATTTTCCTCAGATATGCCGATGCCGGTATCTTTTACGGAAAACAGCAGTTCGACATGATGCCCTTTTATTTCGACGCAGGAAACCCTGACCGCAATTTGGCCGGCCTCGGTAAATTTTACGGCGTTCCCTGTCAGATTGATCAGCACCTGTTTCAGACGCTGGGGGTCCCCGACAAGCATATCCGGGACTTCGGGACTTTTGCCGATCATAATCTCCACATTTTTGAGCGCCGCCTGATCTCCGAACAGGTCTGCCAGATTATCGAGAATATCCTGCAATTGAAAATCTGTTTTTTCCATGACAAGTTTTCCGGCTTCAGCCTTTGAGAAATCAAGAACATCATTGAGTATGCCGAGCAGCGCACGGGAGGAGGTCTTTATTTTGCCGAGATAATTTTTCTGCTTGGGCGTCACTTCGTTTTCAAGAAGCAGGTCTGTCATGGCAATGATGGAATTCATGGGCGTTCGGATTTCATGGCTCATATTTGCCAGAAAACGGCTTTTTGCCTGATCGGCACGTTCTGCCGCCTCCTTTGCCTGACGAAGAATATCTTCTGCCTGTTTGCGCCGGATGGCAGCTCCCAGCGTGTCAGCCGCGGCTTTCAGAATTTCTGTTTCCGCCGGGAGCCATTCCCGTTCCTGTGAGTATTCCTTGAACATGATGGAACCCCACCAGTTTTTTCCTTCAAAGACAGGAACAATTGCGATGGAAACAATCCCCTGCAAATTCAAAAGGCTGCGTTCATCCCTCGGAAAATTTCTGACATGCCCGCAGAGAACTTCTCCTTTTCCCAGAATTTCTTCCCAGCGTTTGAGACCGGCTTTTTTACAATAGATTTCCTCAAGCTCCAGCCGGTCCTTTCGGACAGTCGCCTCGGGGCTTACCCATTTGCGCCGCCGGATCATGCTCAGTGAATTGTCAGGATCCTGACGGTTTTCAAAAACAGAAACGCAACTGACGCCCGTGCCTTTTCCCAGATGCGCCAGCACATCATCCGCTTTATGTTCCCAGTCCGGATGCTTGAGAAAAGCATCTGCGGAATATGCGACCGCCTGCAAAATCGCATCCCTGCGCTGCAATGCCTCTTCCATTTTCTTGCGCTCTGTAATATCTATGGTGATGCCGACCATGCCTGAAACCTGATCGTTTTCATCTCTGTAGGGAACTTTTGTGGTCATGGTCCATCTGACGTCTCCGCCGGGGACCGAAACCGGCTCTTCCATGTTCAGGACAGGTTTTCCGGAAGTTACGACCTGACGGTCTGTTTCCCGGTTGCTTTCAGCCCGGTCTTTTGAAAAAAAATCATCGTCGGTTTTGCCCGGAATGTCTTTGTCCGCCACACGGGCAATATCGGCAAAAGCTTTGTTTGCAGCCAGATAACGCAGTTGCCTGTCTTTGAAATAAACGGTTGCGGGAATGGAATCCACCAGACAGCGCAGCAATGCCTGCTGTTGAGACATTTTCTGTCTCGCCTGCATCCGCTCGGTAATGTCTCTTGAACATCCCACAATGCCCACAAAATTTCCGTGTCTGTCAAAAAGCGGGGTCTTGCATACTTCTAAATAAATCTCTTTTCCGTCCATCCGCAGCATTTCCGTAAAAATGGAAGCTTTGCCTCTGTCGCGGGTTTGAATGTCGCTGTCAATCAGAATTTCGCCGAAGCCGTCCTCATGCACGACAGGTCTGTAAAAGGGGGCAATTTCAGCATCTGTTTTTCCGATACATTCTTCCTGAGAACATTTCAGTATTTTTTCACAATGCGGTCTGCTGCTGAAAATATATCTGAAATTTTTATTCTTAAAATAAACCATATCCTCCATCTGGTTGGTCATGATATTGAGGATATGACTTTGGTATTGAAGCCTTGCTTCAGCCCGGCGGCTTTCGGCAACTTTTTTTTCAAGATCGTTCACCAGCACCGACAATTCTTCAACTGTGGGTTTTTGTTCCATCAGAACCTATCCCCGAACATTTGCGGACAAAAATACAAGCCCCCTGTCACCTGCTGTTTCCGTAAAATTCGCCCCAGACGCTGGATGTATTCCCGGGCCCCCGCGCTTCCCCCCAGTATGACCGCAATTTTGGCATCGGGAACATCAATCCCCTCGTTTAAAACTTTGCTGGTGACAACAGCCCGGTAAATGCCCGCCTGAAAATTGTCCAAAATCGCTTTTCGTTCCGATGCGCCGGTCTGATGGGTGATTGCCGGAATGAGATGCTGCCGGGAAATGCGGTAGGCAAAACGGTTATGCGCTGTGAAAATAAGCATCCGCTGAGAATAATGTTCGCGCAGCAGTTGATCAGGCACATCCGATTTTGCCTGCGCCTGATTCACTATCTCTTTTAATTTCAATTCCGCAACTTTTGCTTTGCGGGCTTCGGCTTGAAAGTCAGTAACAGTATTTACATTGTAAAACGGGTTTGAAACCCGTTTTACTTCGGATAGCGCTCTCGTTCCCACGCTCCGCGTGGGAATGCAGCCCGGACGCTCCGCGTCCCTCCGTGAAAGGTGTCGCAGGACATTTCCACGCGGAGCGTCAATGCCGTTAAGTTAAGGGCGGGGACATCAGTCTATTTTTAGCTTTTGGCCCCCCTTGAGGGGGGCAGGGGGGTGTCTGCCCCCAATGGCATTAAGTTAAGAGAAAAATATAGCGGACAACATCACCGAAATGTAGAAATGTAGGTCGGGGTTCGCAGGCTCACCCCGACCTACATTTCCGCTGTATTTTTCTCTTAACTTAATGCCATTGGTGTCTGCCCCGGGCGGCGTCACACCGCTCCGGAAAGAAATCTCCCCCGCGCCGGAAACACCCCCTGACTCCCTCAAGGGGGGATTCCGGGCTTAACTTAACAGCATTGACGCGGAGCGTGGGAATGAGGTCAACCCGTTTTACTTAGGATAACATTGTAAAAAAAGGGTTTGAAACCCGTTTTACTTCGGACAATGCCGTAAGCAAAACAGCTCAGGTGAAGGTATAAAATCCGATAGCCACATCATAAGCTTTATCAATGGGATTTTTCGGGTCTCTGGAAAGAAACGCGGTTCCGACATTCAGCCCCATGACGGTCTTGACCCTTACTTCTTTTTTAATCAATGTTTTTTGCGGGTTATCAAGCTGAAACTCCACATTCAGTTTATCACCGATTTTCAGGTTCGCTTCTTCCTCTATTTTCAGTTTCAAACCGGAACGCGACAGGTCTTTTACGGTCATCGGGCGTTTGACATCTTCGCCGTCTATAGTATAGAAACCCGGAATGCTTACATATTTACGATAGAACTGTCTGCGTTCCAGCAGTACCGTATGAGAATGCCCGCATGCACAGGTGTGCTGGATTCTGACCGCCTTGTTAATGTCTTTATATTCATGAACATCGGCAGTCGTGGCTTTTTTACATTTCGGACATACAAATGTCGCCATATTGTCATTATTTATAAATACTTTCTGTTCTGGCATCTTGCTATCCCTGAAATTCGTATAGTTGAGGCTTCGGGGCGTTTTTCCTTCAGACTGTCATTCTGAACGCTCAGACTGTCATTCTGAACGCAGTGAAGAATCTCTGTCTGTCATCACCGGGATTCTTCGCTCCGCTCAGAATGACATTTCCGTTTGCTCAGAGTAACATGCTTTTTCAGGATATTACGGAAAATTCCCCAAAGCCTCGTATCGTTATGATGTGAATTATAAAAACAATGATAATGTTTTCTTCAGCAACTGTAATTCGTATTATAATAGCATATTTTAATTTTGTCAAAACATTGCTGTATTTCCGGAACCAATGCCAATTCGCTTTCAGATATTTATGAATAGCCGGTCGCTCACGCTCCCGGCTCGGAGTCAGGAGCGTAAGCGTCCCTTATTTCGCCTGCTCCGGAGTGCGAAAATAAGCGAAGCGATTTTTCGCCTGTCTGATGCAAAAAACGCTCTGCTTCTTTTTGCACTCCGGAATAAAAACAGACGCATTTTTTTATTGCTATTTTTATCATTATTTAGGGTATTTCATAAAAAAACTTCAAAAATCTGCTCAAATCGGAAGGGGACAATATGGAAAATTTGATAAAAGCATTGAACAGTGAAGATGAAGTTGAAAGAATTTACGCCGCGCAGGACATCGCTGAAAGCGAAAAACCCGAACTGGCAGAATTTTTATTGAAGCGCCTGTCACTCGAAGAATCCCAGGCGGTCAAAGATGCGATTATCTTTGCGCTCGGGAACCTGTCATGTTCACGAATTTATCCGATGATTTTCAGATTGTTCCGTTCACCGGATGCGTATCTGCGGAACGCCGCCATCGGTATTTTCGGTTCTGAAGGAAAAAACGCAGTCAGCTTTCTCGCTTCCCATCTGAACCATTCGGACAGAGAGGTGAGAAAACTCATTCTTGACGCGCTGTTTGCAACGGGCGTCCCGGACGCGGCGCGGGCAATTCGGAAATGTCTGTATGATTCGTCACTGAACGTCAGAATTACGGCTGCGGAATATCTGGGGCGCATGGACAGATGAGGAAAGCGCGGATGAACTGCTCGGACTGCTTCAAAAAGAAAGCGAGCCGATGTTGGTCACGGCTGTTTTGGAATCTCTTTCTGTAACGGAAAATCGGGAATTTGTCCGAAAAATTTTTTCCCTTCTTGCGCCTGAATCTGATTTCAGCCGCACCGATAAACTGTATATGCCGCAACTGATACGCCTCTGGGCAAAAAGCGGGGATTCAAAACTTTTTTCCGAAATGATTGACGCGCTCAAGCCTTTTGAGATATATGAAGAAGATATTATTCACGCGCTTGAACAGGCAGAGCAAAGATTTCCGGGGATCTGCAAAGAAGCGCGTATTTCCGAGCTGATAAAAAAAATTATGGAACACACGGAAGATAAGGAAGTTTGTGCTTTGTGCGAAAAATTGGGAACACGAAAGCAGGAAAAATGACACATTCCCCCCTTGAGGGGGGCAGGGCTGTCAAGTTCTTGCTGCGAGGCTCTGCCTCGCAGCAGCGGAAGCCGCCGCGGCTCTGCCGCATCGGTCAGGAATGAGGCAGAGCCTCATCCGTGCGTTACGAGGCAGAGCCTCGTAGCGAGAAAAAACAGGAAACTAGTACACAGTTAATTTAATTCTGAGGAGTGCAAAAATTTTATTTTTGCCCCCGCTGCACTGCAAAAATGAAATTTTTGCACTCCGGATCCCGCGCCGGCTGTCAGAATTAAATTAACTGTGTACTAGAAGAACTTGACAGCCCTGTCCTCAAGGCGGGATTTGCCGCTTAACTTAATGGCATTGGGAGTGAGGGGGAGCATCGTTCGTGTTATCATGTTTCAGTTTTGAATCAGCCGAGGAGCAAAAGTGTCGAATATTACTGCCAGCGAATTTGAAGCCCTAAGTGATTTCATCTACCGCAAAACAGGCATAAAGTTTGAATCAAAGAAGCTTTATTTCATCTCCAAACGCATACAGAAACGCATGGATGCGCTGGGAATCGAAACGGTTTCCGATTATATCAGAATGCTCCGGTTTTCTGATCCGAAAAATTCAGAATTTCAAATACTTACTGATCTTCTGACCATAAATGAAACCTATTTTTTTCGGGATTTTCCCCAGCTTCAGGCTTTTGCCGAGAATTGTCTGTCGGAAGTTGCAAGCCGAAAAGCGGCGCGGGGCGACCGGACGCTCAATATCTGGTCTGCGGGATGCTCCACAGAAGAAGAACCTTACACGCTGGCAATTATTCTGCATGAAATGCTTGACAATATCGCTGCATGGAAGATCAGCATTCTTGCCAGCGATATTGATCTCACCGCGCTTGAAAAAGCCAAAAAAGGCGTTTACGGGGAAAGAAGCCTGCGGGATGTGCCGCCGGAATATCTTCAGCGGTATTTTCTGAAAATATCTGACGGTTCATACAGTATTTCCGAGAAGATACAACATATAGTAGAATTTGAGCATATCAATCTTTCCGAAAAAGAAGCCATACGGGAAAAAAAAGAATTTGATTTTATATTCTGTCGGAATGTGCTAATCTATTTTGATGATATGTCAAGAAAAAGGTTGGTGGATCAGTTTTATGTCGCGCTCAATCCGGGGGGCTATATTTTTCTCGGATCAAGCGAATCGGTGGGAAGAATCAGCACCGCGTTTAAAATTAAAAGAGCAGGCGGATTTATTGTTTATTCTAAATAAACAGCGTGTTTTTTTGCCACGAAAGGACACGAATTTTTTCAGACCGGACGCGCAGCCCGGCTCCGGAGTGCTAAAATGAAATTTTAGCAAAGTGCTAAAATTTCGCTCCGCTCATTTCAGCACTCCGGACGTTCCCCTTCTGCGTGGGAACGAGGAATTTCATTTCAGCACCCCGGAAAAATTCGTGCTTTATTTGTGTTAAAATTCGTGTCCATTCGTGGCGAAAAAAAACACGCACTTCAAGGAGAATGACATGGCTTCCGAAAAAAAAGAGATTGCAGCATTATTGTCGAAATATCAGGAAGAGATTCTGGATGCTTGGCACAGACAGCTTATTGTCCGTTCCAACTCTCTGATGGAAATTATCGGACTGACAGAAGCGAAATCCTTTACCCAAGGTATTCTGGAGCATTTTATCACCTTGTTTCCTTTGGCAGAAACAGAAAATGACGAAAACAAATCTTACCGGGAGATTGATGATCTGTTTTCAGATTTAAGCGGCAAAATGACTTCCCAAAATATCAGCCCGTCTGAAATCGCTGTTTTCATCTTTTCCATGAAAGAGGCTGTATTTCCGATTCTCCAAAAATATATTGATAATAAAGACTTATCCGGAGCGATTATATCGGCGGGCCGCCTGATTGACCGATTTGCGGTCAACACATTTGAAATCTATCTGAATACAAGGGAAAAAATCATTTCCGAGCAGCAAAGGGCATTTATGGAAATTTCCGTGCCGGTGGTCAGGGTCTGGCATCGGATTATTATGATTCCGCTGATCGGGATGCTTGACAGCGAAAGAACGCAGTTGATGATGGAAGTCATGCTGACGGCTTTGGAAGATACGCAGTCGAAAGTCGCCATTCTGGATATTTCCGGGATTCCGGTGGTGGATACGCTGGTGGCGAGACATCTGATTACCGCAGCTTCGGCAGCCAAACTGATGGGCGCGGAATGTATCATTACCGGCGTGCGTTCACGGATTGCGCAGACGCTGGTTCAGCTCGGCGTGGACCTCGGAGATGTTGTCACCCGCACCACAATGTCGGACGGGCTTCAGCTCGCGCTTGAACTGACCGGACAGAAAATCGGGGAATAAGACCTTGTCCGGAGTGCTAAAATTTCATTTTAGCACTCCGGATACTGAGGAGGAAGCATAAATGGGGGAAGTCACCATTCTGAAAATCGGTAAAAATTTGATTGTTCCCATCCAGATCGAATTGCACGATCAGTCTGCCAGAAAGCTTCAGAGAGATATTTTGAACTATATTGAAAAGACAGGCGCACAGGGACTGCTGATTGATGTTTCCGCGGTGAGCATCATTGACAGTTTTCTGGGAAGACTTCTTGTTGAAACCGCAAAGATGGCAAAACTGATGGGAACAGAAACCGTCCTCGTGGGCATGAAAAAAGAGGTGGTTCTCACCTTGATACACCTTGGGCTGACAATGAAAAATCTTCATACTGCCTTGAATATTGAAGACGGTCTGGCCCTTTTGAAAAGCCTGACGGGGAGAACTTATGAAAAAAACCGAAAATAACAAAAACCCGTCCCGCGCCGAAGTCTGGGAACAGGAAATTTCAATTTATGAGGACATTATCCTTGCCCGTCAGAAAGTGAAAGTGATGATGCAGGAAATGGGCTTTTCGGTTCTTGCCCAGACCCGTATTGTCACAGCCGTTTCCGAACTGGCAAGAAACATTGTCATCCACGCGGGCGGAAAAGGCAGAATGTCCGTGTGCGAAGTCAGCAAGACAGGCAAACGCGGGGGATTGAAGTGTATTTTTGAAGACCGGGGACCCGGAATAGAAAATATTGAAAAAGCGATGCAGTCCGGATTCAGCACTTCAAATTCGCTGGGACTCGGTTTGAGCGGCGCGAAAAAACTCTGTAACGAATTTTACATCGAATCCTTTTTGGGAAAAGGAACAACAGTAACAATCATCGAATGGCTGCCTTGACTACACAAGAAATTATCATCAACAGCGAGTTGGATGTGCTGAAAGCCAGAGTGGCGGGGAAAAAAATCGCCGCGGAAGTGGACTTCGGCGAAATCGGTCTTGCGGAAATAGAAATTGTCATTTCGGAATTGGGAACCAACATTGTCAAACATGCGAATGCCAAGGGGAAAATGGTTTTCAAAACGCTCACAGACGGCAATGTGAGAGGGATTGAAATCACCGCGCAGGATGAGGGACCCGGCATCAAAGACATTGACGAAATGATGAAAGACGGGCGAACCACTACCGGAACGCTGGGCATCGGGCTTTCGGGCGTGAAACGGCTGACCGATGAATTTGATTTGCAAAGCGCGGAAGGGAATGCTACGATTATCCGCATTCGCAAATGGATGAAATCGGATTATCGCTCGCAAATCCGATGTTCCGTGCTTTCCAAACCGAAATTCGGGGAAAAAATATCGGGCGATGCGTATTTTTTCAAACATCTTCCATCGGTTGCTGTTTTCAGCGTCATTGATGCGCTCGGTCACGGTTTTTATGCCCATGAGGTGGCGATGCAGGCAGTTTCTGTGCTTGAAAACAGCTATCAGAAACCGCTTTCCGAGATGGCGGAACGCTGTCATCAGAAATTGAGAAATACAAGAGGCTGCGCGGCGGCATTCGGCAGAATAGATTTTAAGACTTTTAAATTTCAGCATATCAGCGTGGGGAATGTGGAAACCCGGGTTTACGGGACCCCGACCTCGATAAGACCGTCCTGTACAAACGGAATTTTCGGCGCGGTCATTGAAAATATCCGTGCGGAAGAATATGCTTATCATAAAGGGGCTTGCATTGTGATGTTTTCGGACGGCATTTCCGGGAAATTTGAATTGGATACTGCCATGCTGAGAAAAACGCCTGACGAAATCAGCAATTTTATTTTCGGCAACTATGCGAAAAACCATGATGATGCAACGGTTCTTGTGTTAAAATAATTGCATTATCTTCTGAAAAAATAAAGATAAAGTTTCTTGCAAAGCACGCCGTAGGGGTAAGCCCCTGTGCTTACCCTGCAAAAGGGCAGCCACAGGGGGCTGCCCCTACAAAATACCTTTGCGCTCTTTGCGAGAAATAACGATAAAGTTTCTCGCAAAGCACGCCGTAGGGGTAAGCCCCTGTGCTTACCCTGCAAAAGGGCAGCCACAGGGGGCTGCCCCTACAAAATACCTTTGCGAGAAACAACGATAAAACAGGGAGATAAACCATGCTCACCGGCGCGGTCACGGTTCTGAACATCCTGCTTTTCTGTCTGAGTCTGACGCTTCTGTATTTGGCGAAAAGACCGTCCCAGCCGCCGTTAAAGCGAGATGAGATTTCCGACCGGGACATGAAAAATAAAATTCTGAATATCTATCAGACAGTTGCCGCCAAAATCGGACGGATCCGAAACATGAATCTGTTTGCAGCCAAAAAGATCGAAGGCGCGACAGAAGTTCGATCCGGCAGCTTTCAAGCCTTGTGGAACGCCTTGAGACCACAAGAGCCAATACCCTGAAAGTCATGGAACTGATGAAGGAAAGAATTTCCCTGCACATTGTGATGGATACGGTCGGGAAGAAATATGAACAGAGTTCAGAGGCAACGCAGGAAAAATATGAATTAGTGATGAAAGAGATGATTCAGCAGTTGACGCTGATTATCGAAAGAAAATCAGAAGATACGCTGGTGCTGGATCAGATTAAAAATCGGATGCGGACAACAGCGGTTCAGATACAGGAATTGGCGGAAAACTCTGACCAAGCCATAAAATCGCTTGAAAAAGAATTGAATAAAACCAATGTCTTTATTGAAAATTCAATCATTTCGCTCAAAGAAGCCATGGATGTCGAATCCCGCTTTATTCATTCCACCATTCTTCTGTTGCAGGACGTGGTATTGTCTCTGGTCAATTCCTTCATTCGTCTGAGAGCGACTTTGGATGATACGCTGGGGGATTCATCTGCTTTCGGTTCGGAACTTGAAGAGATTATTGTCAATCTTCAGTTTGAAGATGTGATAAAAGAAATGTCGCAGGATTCCCTTGAAATTCTCTCGTCAATCATCAGTGATTTGCGTGAACTCAGGATTGACGGCATTGAGGACAAAGATTTTATCTCCATTGACAGGAAAGAACTTTCTGAAAAATCAGAAACGTCAGATGCTGAAACAGATAAAGAGGTGACGTTTTTTTAGTGAGAAATGAGAAGTGAGAAATGAAAAAAATTCTTGTGGTCGACGATTCTCCGGTTGTGAGAAGTTTTCACTCGAATATATTGAAAATGTCGGGATTCAAAGCTGACGGCGCATGTGACGGCATCGAGGCATTGGAAAAATCACTGACCGCTGCTTACGATCTGATTCTCTGCGATATTAACATGCCGAATATGGACGGCATCACCTTCATTCAGAAATATCGGGAAATGGATGAAAACGCGCCGATCATCATTCTCACCACACAGGAAGATGAGATTAACAGAGAAAAGGGATATAAGGCAGGGGCAAATCTCTATATTGTGAAGCCGGTGAAGCCGAGCAGCCTTATTTTACATATTCAACTGCTTTTGGGAAGCGAAAAATGAATATCACAAAAGAAAACGGGACATTGTTTATTGATCTGCCTTCAGAATGCACCATTGTGAAAACAGAGGAACACATCAAAATGCTTCGGTCTTTTTTTATGCCGGCGGAATTGAAAAAAGTCGAACTGAACGCCGAAGCGGTGGAGGAGATAGATACGGCTTATTTTCAGATGCTTCTGTCTTTGAAAGCCACGGCTGAACATCATAAAATTCCGCTTTCGGTTTCGGGAATGTCTCATGAAGTCCAAAAGACAGAAGAGTTGTACGGTCTCAGGTTTTAGGATTTTTGCCACGAATGAACACGAATGTTTATTCGTGTAAAATTTCTCGTTCCCACGCTCCGCGTGGGAGTGTCGGGTCCCGCCCGCGGTTTTCTGCATTCGGACGCGGAGCGTCCGGGCTGCATTCCCACGCGGAGCGTGGGAACGAGTTCAAATTTTCGTGGCAAAAAATACCGCACTATTAGGAGCCTGTCATGGCAAAAACAATTATGGTGGTGGACGATGCCTTGTCAGTTCGGGGTCTGATGAGCATGTCCCTTGAAAATGCCGGTTATCAGGTCATAGAAGCCTGTGACGGAAAAGATGCGCTGAACAAGCTTTCAGGGCAGGATGTGCATCTCATATTTGTTGATATTTACATGCCCAATATGGACGGCATGGAACTCATAAAAAATCTGAAAGCAAACCCCCGATACCGGCTGATTCCCGTTGTCGTATTGAGTAAAGAAGGAAGCCCGGAGCGGAAACAGGAAGGACAGGCAGTCGGTGCAAAAGCTTGGATCGTCAAACCTTTTAAACCGAAAACGATTTTGGATGTCGTCAAAAAAATAATAGGGTGAGAGGTTAGGGGTCAGAGGTCAGAGGTCAGAGGTCAGAGGCACCTCTCATCCCTGACCTCGAACCCCTCACCCCCTCGGAGACAAAAAATGGTGAAAACAATTCTGATTGTGGACGATGCCGTATCCATTCGGGGACTTGCATCCATGACGCTGGAAAATTCCGGCTACCGCGTCATAGAAGCGCATGACGGCAAAGATGCGCTGGAAAAGCTTTCCCGTGAAAAAGTGAATATGATTATTACGGATTTGAATATGCCCAATATGGACGGCATCGAATTTATCAATCATCTGAAAGCAAATTCGCAATATAAATTCATTCCGGTGGTGGTTCTCACAAAAGAAACCGAGCCGGGAAAAAAACAGCAGGCGCAGGCAGCAGGCGCAAAAGCTTGGATTCCCAAGCCTTTTAAACCGAAAACGATTTTAGGCGTGGTCAAGAAAATTATCGGATAAGGAAAACCTCACCCCCCGGTCCCCTCTCCAAGGGAGAGGGGGTGTATTGACTCAATGGCATTAAGTTAAGAGAAAAATATAGCGGACAA
>DZCT01000071.1 GCA_022736535.1 Desulfatirhabdium butyrativorans
CGCTCTGTGATCTCTGCGGGAAACCCCCTCCGGGAAAAAATATCATATAAAGTCAGAAGAGATTCGGTATGACATATCCGAACCGGCACGAAAATTGCCGTGAAATAAAAATTTTTATTGACTTTCATCTTCTTTTTTTTTAAAAGGGGATAAAATTCTTCAGGTGCTTGTGAAAGCTTAACAGGGAATCCCGTGAAAAACGGGGACGGGCCCGCCGCTGTAAGCGGGGACAAAAGCCGCAATATGCCACTGTTTCGGAAGTGAGAAATGAAGAATTGAGAAATAAGAAGTGTTTATTTCTCAATTCTCACTTCTCATTTCTCAATATAAACGGGAAGGCGCGGCGAGTAGGATGATCCGCGAGTCAGAAGACCTGCCTGAAAGAACAAACAGAGGTGTAAAGGATTACCAAATAAATAACTTACCCGTTTTGTAAAGCGAATTTTTAATTCGCTTCAAAAGCGATTTGAAAAATCGCTCTACAGTACAGACGGTATCGGGTAAATATATATCTGTAATTCTTTAACTTATACGGGAAATATAAGTTGCGCCCCCCAAGATCATGAGGATAAAAAAGGGATATCCCCGGATCGAATTCATTTTCGATTCGGGGATTTTTTTTGTCATATTCAGCGGCAAATGTCTGAACCCTGATTCACCTGATTAAAGGATTTGCCTGATTTCTGTTCAGCCTGTTCATGCGGGTCCGGCAACTCCGAATGGCTTGACACAAATCCTGTCAATCCTTTAATCAGGTGAATCAGGGTTCAGACAATGTATGAAAAGGAACATATATGGTTTCAAGAAGTTCAATAAAAAAACAGATAATTCTTCTGCTTGTTATTTCTGCATATTTTTTTGAAAACAACAGCTTCGCCGAAGACGAGCGCAAATCTGTAACTTTGGATACGCTTGTTATCACAGCGGAAAAAACAGAGGGACCGGCATTTAAAACCGGTGATGTTGACACGGAGCAGACGCCTGCTTTTTTCTCCCTCATCAGCAGAGATCAGTTTGAGGGAAAAATGGAAGATTTGTCTCAGGTGATTGAAAAAGAAGCAGGGGTTCAGGTGCGGCAATCCGGCGGGCTGGGCAGCTTTTCCACCGTGTCGCTGCGGGGTTCTTCCGGCGAACAGGTCATGGTGTTTATGGACGGCATTTTGCTCAATGACGCTTCCGGCGGAGGTGTTGACCTGAGCAATATTTCACTCTCGGATGTCGAGGCGATTGAGATTTATCGGGGCGTTACGCCTGTCAATTTCGGCAAAGCCTCAGTGGGCGGGGCTGTGAATATCAGAACGCTTCGTTCAAAACAGGGATTCAACTCAAATGTTGATGCTGGCTACGGCTCATTTAATACCCGCAAATTCGCCGCATTTGTCAATCATAAACCCGGGAAATGGGATTATCTCATTTCCGGAGATTGTCTCAGCAGCGACAACAATTTTGAATTTCTCAACAATAACGGCACGGAATTTAACGAAGATGATGACGAATGGGAAGATCGGAACAATGCCTCATTTGATCAGAACAATGTCCTTGCCAAGTTCGGCTATGATTTTACGGAGGATGTGCGGGTTGATGTTGTCAATCAATGGTTTTCAAAGGATCAGGGGCTACCGGGCTGGCGAAACAGCCGCACTGTAAGCACTGCCTTTGATACCCGAAGAAATATTGCGACATTGAAGCTTACGGCGAACAATCTGGGGCAATACGGATTCAACACCAGCACTCGTTTGGATTACGCGTGGAAGGAAGAAATTTATGACGACAAGGGCGGGCATATCGGCACGGGCGGAAGCCAGCATGAGAAATACATCACCAAGCGTTACGGTGCGAATTTTTTCCTTGAATGGCTCACGGAATTTAATATGGCAAGTCTTATGATAGACATGCAGCATGAGGAATATGATCCTGAAAATCTTCTCAAAGCAGAGGCTTCAGATGAGAAAACAAGAAAAACTTTGTCTTTCGGGCTGCAAGACAGTCTGATGCTGTTTCAGGAAAAGCTGATTGTCACGCCCGCGCTGCGTTATACTTTTCTCAAAGATGAGTCGGAACAGGAAGGAGCATCGCGAGACAACGGATATTTTGATCCGCAAATCGGCGTCAAATACCGCCTGACAGACTGGTTCACGCTTAAAACAAATGTAGCAAAATATGTTCGGGAGCCGTCTTTTTTTGAGTTATTCGGAGATCGGGGTTTTTTTCTCGGAAATGAGGAATTGAAAGAGGAAAAAGGCGTCAATTTTGATGCCGGATTTGAGATTAACCGTCTGATGTCAAACGATTGGCTGAGGCGAATCGCTTTTCATGCGGTTTACTTCCAGAGCGATGTGGATGATCTGATTATCCGGGTTTACAATGCCCGGGGCGTCGGGAAATCAGACAATATTTCAAATGCTTCCATCAAAGGCTGGGAGACAGGCATGTCTTTGGATTTGCTGAAGTATTTCCGGTTTACAGCAAATGCCACATGGCAGAATCCTGAGAATCAGAGTAAGATAAAAGATGCGGACGGCAAAAAATTGGCGGGCAGATTCGGAGAGTCTTATCTCGGAAGAGTTGAAGCAAACTATGAAGGCTTCAAGGTTTACGCCGAATATCTCTCTGAAAAAGATGTCTATTATGACACGCCGAATTTGCTCAAAGCCAAAGATAAGGAGGAAATCAACGCGGGGATTTCGTGGCTTTTCCGGTCTGTTCTTCTGACGCTTGAAGCCAAAAATATCCGAGATGACCATTATGAGGATTTCAACGGGTATCCGATGCCCGGCAGGTCGTATTTTGCCTCGGTGAAATACAGTTTTTGAGGATAAGGTTTCTCTCAAGATTTCTCGCAAAGGCGCAAAGGGCGCAAAGTTTTTTTATAAATAAAGCTTCTTTCCTTTGCGTTCTCTGCGTTCTTTGCGAGAGATAAAAGTTTCTCGCAAAGTTCGCAAAGTTCGCAAAGAATTTTATAAAGAAAGCTTTCCTTTGCGTTCTCTGCGTTCTTTGCGAGAAACAAGTGTATTTATTTTTCAACAAGGAGGTTTTTTAATGGAGGAAAAGAAGGTGTCGAAGCAAAAAACATTGTTTAACCTGTCTCTGTTTTCGGCGGCGGTTTTCGTGCTGCTGATGATGGCAGGCGGCTCCGGCTATGCTGAGACAATTCAGACGGCTGTAGTCGTCAACGCCGCGGCGGATTACACCAGCGGCGCACATTCCGTTGTTTCCGTTGATCCGGTCGGCGGTCCCCGAACCGTTCAGAACGATCTGGCTCCGACAAAATCGGACAACACTGTGGTGGCTTACGGACAGTATTTCTACCGCATCGGACGCTATCAGATGGATAACGTGACGAAATTCAATATTCAGACGCCGAATACACCGATCTGGCAGTTTTCCGTATTGGGTGAAGGTGAGGAAAGCTGTAATCCCCATGATCTTGTATTTGTAAATGAAACAAAAGCTTATCTGCTCCGCTACGGTTATGCAACAGCTTGGATTGTGAATCCTTCTGCCACAAAAGAGAGTGAATTTAAAATCGGAGAACTTGACCTCAGTGCATATAACGAGGGAGACGGCATCCCTGAAATGCACAGCGGCGTGATTGTCAACGGAAAGCTTTTTATCACGCTTCAAAGACAGGACCGAACCGGCGGCTACGGCAACTGGATTTTAAATGAGGCATGGCTCGCGGTGATTGACACGGCTACGGACAAGGAAATTGCTACCGGAAAAGGAAACGGCAAAATGCAGGGTATTCCGCTGCCTGCGAGAAATCCCCAAGCGATTTTTTATCTCGCCGAGAATGAGACAATTTATGTGCAGTGCGCCGGAGATTTGATGGACGCTGAGTATTCCGGCGGAATCGTCAGCATCAGCCCGAATAGCTATGAGACAAAACTGATCTTGGACGACGGAGATGCTGAAAATCATCCCTACGGCAATATCTCAGGCATGGCAATTGCTTCAGCGAGCAAAGGCTATTTTGTAGGCTATGCCGGCTGGGAAGACAATTCGCTGTATGCCTTCAATCCCTCCACAGGCGCAGTGGTCGGCGCAGTGGTCAACGAATTGAAAAATAAGAACATCGCAGGCATGGAAAGCGGCATATATCCGGACAAAAACGGTATGATCTGGGTAGCGAATGCGACAGATGCGGAAGTCGTGATTATCAATCCGGCAGATGATTCTGTTGACGAGAAAATCTCCACGCATCTGAATCCGATGAAAGTTGCTTTCTGCGAGGAATTTTCACCGGGATGGCATGTCTCAGACAAACTCTGGATCAGAGGCATTATCAAAAGCGAGGAAAAGGGAGAAATTGAAGCCATCTGGCGTGAAGGCGGGAGAGAGAAAACCACGCGAGGCGATGAAGTCATTTACGGGCATTTCTACGCCAGTCCGAGCGATGTGACATGGGGCAGCAGCAAAAATCCCGATGTCTTTGTCAAAATCTGGTTTGACGTGAACGGACGCATAGATGTCAACTTCTTCCATGTTTCCGTGCCGGAAGTAAAAGTTTACTCGGCTTATCCTTATGAGGGGACGCCCAAAGTGGAGACTACCGTAACCACATCGGAAAGATACATCCGGCATGTTTATGAAAACGGAAAGAGTTCTTCGGTAAAAGAGTAATACCGCGAGGAGTTACGCAGTTGGTTCTCGTTCCCACGCTCTGCGTGGGAATGCAGCCCGGACGCTCCGCGTCCGCCGGATTTGACTATTCGGACGTTCCCACGCGGAGCGTGGGAACGAGAACGAGAAAAAAGAGTTCTTCAGTTGTAGGGACACGCCGGCGGCGTGCCCCTACATGAGCAAATTACTGTTCAGAGGAATCAGCAACAACAGCTTTCAGAATGTAAATCAGTTCTTCTATTCCAATCTTCTTGTCGCCGTTTACATCCGCACATAGGTTGACCGTATCATTTGAGCCGGACATCACCTTCAGCACAAGAACAGCGTCCTCCATGTCAACAACGCCGTCACAGTTAATGTCTCCCTTGACGGTGGTGGTACATTTACATGCAAAGACTGCATTTATGCTATGATCCTCAGTCACCTTTTCAAATGTATAAGTTCCCACCCCGCTTTCTTCATCTAAGGTGACACGCTGCATATCCGAATAACGATCATCTATCCTGACATCGGCTATTTTATAGGACGCATCAGGCGTGACAGTAAAAGTTTTGCTTTCACCATGAGCTACGGTTGCCTCGCCGGACGGGTCAATTTTGCCGTGTTCTCCGGCAGCGGCTGTGATGATATGCGGAGAAAAAACAACAAGAATTGTATGATTCGCAGTCACATTTTCAAAGAGATATTCTCTGTTGGTCTTTGCATCACCATCAGGTTTACCGTCTATTCTTACCTCAAATATCTCAGCATTTTCATCCGGCGTGAATGTAAACTTCCGGCTGCCCCCGCATACAATACTTCCCTCAGCATCTGAGGTGATTTTTCCATGTCCTTCGGAAGTGGCTTCAATGGTGAAAGTCTTTTCCGTATTTTGGCTGAAGGAGACATCTATCGTGCAGTCATTCTTCACATTCAAGAGAGTATAAGTTCCCACGCCTGCATCATTTACCTTCACATCTTCCATGACAGAAGTGTCACCTATTTTGACATCTGCAATCTTGCTGCATCCGTCAGGTGTTATCGTGAAGGTCGGAGATGCTTCTCCGCAGTTTACCTCTGTAATTTCTGGGGCTTTATCTCCTATCTTTAGCGTTACAGTATGCTTTTTGATGACAAAAGAGGCAACTATCTCATGGTTCTGAGTGACATTTTCAAAAGTGTAAATCGCTATACTGCCTTTAGAAACGCCGTCAATCTTCACATCAGCTATCTGATAGCATTCATCAGGTGTTATGGTGAATATCTGGTTGCCTCCCTTGGGGACTCTCACATCTCCGGAAGGATTGATACTGCCGTGTTCACCTGCGCTCGCCTTGATTGTCCAAAAATCAGGACCGATGAAATTGGCATATATTTTATGGACACCTTCATCACCGCAGGAAAAATCATAAGAAGTGACAGCACCGACAGATGTGCCGTTCACAGTCACATCTTTGACCGAATAGCCGGAATCAGGCGTTATAACAAAATGCTGACCGCAAATCACACTGCTGACGCCGGTAGGCGTGATCTTTCCGCCGGAGCCCGCTGAGATTTCCAATTTGCAGCTATTGAGCTTAAATTTTGCTTCTATGCTGTGGTTTGAATGCACATCCTTAAATTCATAAGAACTTACCGCGCCGACAGAAGCGCCATCAACCAGAACATCGGTGATACGATAGCATCCGTCAGGAGATGTCCGGTTCGGCGTGATTTCAAATTTCTGTGTTCCGCCGCAAGGCACGGATACGGGTCCGGCAGGCGTAACTGTTCCGCCAGTAGCGAGATTAACTGTGACAGTATAATTCGGCGTGGGAGAAAAACTTGCTACGACAGTATGATTTCCGCCTGTGCAATTCAAGGTGTAAGATGATACCGCTCCCACAGAAACGCCGTCCACCACAACATCTGCGATGTTGTAGCAGGAATCGGGAGTTATCGTGAATGTCTTATTCGCATTGCACAGTTCGGTCAATTCGCCGGAAGGTTCGATTTTTCCGCCTGCGCCTGCGCTGGCTGCAACCTTGCATATACAGTTCGTGATGGTTGCGCCGATCCAGTTGCTGACAGGCAGGACATTGCCTTTGCTGTCTGTAATATACGATCTGTTCGCGTCAAAACTCAGTACGGTATCGGTCTGACTTGCCAATGAGAAGGTGACGGTTGCTATTGAGCCGCTGCCGGTGGGCCCGGCGACAGTGCCAGTCGTAAAATTGGCATAAGTCAGCTTTCCGTGAACATTGTCAATATTCTCAGGTAATTCCCCGACCTTTCTGCCGGTGGTGCCTAAAAATGTTCCGCCTGTGACGCCTTCATCAGGAATCGTGACAAGGGAGGGGTCATATTGAAGAACAAATTCAAACGCGCCGAAGTCAGCAACGTCCTTTATGAAGACTTCAAAGGTGGTGGCGTTCTCGATGTCAATAATCTGAGGCTTGATTTCCACCGTCAGCGCGTAAGCCTGCCCTGACATCAGCAGAGCGGCAAACAGAATACAGGCAACTAATTTTTTCATAGACTTTTTTCCTTTCTTTTTTAATTGTTTTTAAGATGTTATCCGAATATCCAATATTCTATAAATTATGACATATCCTGAAAATAAAATCAAGCGTGAGTTTGAGATTTGACAATTTTTGAAAAATTGTCAAATCTTTTCCGTCAGAAATCCTTTTCTTTTTTATAAACCTTCCTTGTCCTTACTTTTATATGTAGAACTCTCGTTCCCACGCTCCGCGTGGGAACGTCCGACCGACCGACCCGCAGGACGCGGAGCATCCGGGCTGCATTTCCACGCGGAGCGTGGGAACGAGAGAGAATGTTTTCCGTCAGAAATCCTTTTCTTTCTTATACGTCCTCCCTTTTTCTATATGAATGGCAAAAATGCAAATCCGGGACATTTTTTTTGCAAATTTTTTCCGCAGTGTCACAGAAAGCAGTGACCGAGCGGTGCAAAACCTGCGCCTCCGCCGCTGCCGATTTTCCGTATTTAATACTTGTAATTTCAATAAGATAAAATATTAATTTCAAAAATAAGACTGAATGCTGGCTGTTTTTGTTATTTTGTGATAAATAGGACTGTTTTTGGAATATTAATGATCAGGAAATCTCCGCCCGAACGCGGAGAAACTTTTTCAGATAAATAGAGAACGTAATGTTATGGCAGTTTCTTATACAAACAGGCGCGGAGAAGTTCATTATTTTAAAGCGGTTAAAACCAAAAAAGGCGCATACCGATATTATGTTGTCAAAAAGAAAGAAGGGGATTTGCTTGACGCAATTCCCGAACAATTTGAAATATATGAACATCCTGAAGAAGCAAAAGTCGTTATCAGAAAAAAGATTGTCAGGAAAATTAATGATGATGAAATATCTGCTGTCCGAAATGCTGTTCAAAAACTCTCGGTATCAGACGATTTTATGATTCATACCGACGGAAATATCCTGAGTGTTTATACGGGAAGGCTGCATAAAAAAGAATTTGAAGATATGTTCTCAGGTATAAAAACAGGAGACGAAATTGCTCTGATATTCAATAGCCTTCAAACATACATAGAAAAAATGCGCTTTGTTCTGACAGATGAAAACAAGAGAGTTTTTACCGTGCAAAGGTTTTGCTATCTGGGGCGCATTTATGATTGGATTGATTTAGAGAGTTCCGAAGATTTAGCTTATCTTTCAGAAAAATATTGCTGTCATTTGGGAAGGGATTCATATTTTGATTTGGAACCGCCTGAATGGAAAAGTATTTGATTTGTTATCAGTTATAAGGACAAAATGAAAACTTCAGACAAATTACCTGAAATTATTCAAGGCGGAATGGGCATCGGCGTTTCCGACTGGCGGCTTGCAAAAGCTGTTTCAACACAGCATCAGATGGGAGTGGTCTCAGGGACAGCCATTGATTCTGTGATTGCCAGACGCCTTCAGCTCGGAGACGCCGACGGCCGCATCCGCCGGGCATTGTCAGATTTTCCGCTGCCGGAAATGGCGCAGCGTGTTTTGGACGAATATTTCATACCCGGAGGCAAGCCTGCTGAAAAACCTTTCAAATTAATTCCCGTACACGGTTTGCAGATACAGCGGTCCGGTGTTGAACTGACCGTTGTTTCAAACTTTGCCGAAGTCTTTCTTGCCAAAGAAGGACACAGCGGACAAGTCGGGATTAACTATTTGGAAAAAATACAACTGCCGACTCTGCCCTCATTGTTCGGCGCCATGCTTGCAAATGTGGACTTCGTACTGATGGGCGGCGGCATTCCGCTGGCAATTCCGGGTATTTTAGACGGACTTTCCCGCTGGGATACGGTGGAATTGAAGCTTCATGTGGAAGAAAACAGCAGACATCAGAATTACTCGCATCTGTTTGACCCGAAAGCTTTTTTCCCCAAAGAATTGCCGAAGCTGAATCGCCCGAAATTTCTTGCCATCATAAGTTCCGATATTGTCGCCAAAAATATGATAAGAAGAGCCAGCGGAAGCGTTGACGGATTTGTTGTTGAAAACTATACCGCCGGCGGACATAATGCGCCCCCGAGACGAAGCGACCACTCATCGTCCCGATACGGTGAAAAAGACATTCCCGATATTGAAAAAATCAGGGAAATGGGATTGCCGTTCTGGCTTGCCGGGGGCTATGCCTCTCCGAAAAAATTGAAAGAAGCATTGGATTCGGGCGCAAACGGCATACAGGTCGGCACTGCCTTTGCCTATTGCAGGGAATCCGCACTGCTGCCTGAAATAAAACAGGAAGTGCTTCGCCGGTGCATGAAGGGCGATCTCAAGGTCGTTACGGATTTTCAGGCATCGCCCACCGGCTATCCTTTTAAAGTCATCTGGCTCGATCATACGATAACAAATACAGATAATTATAATAAAAGAAAACGATGCTGCGATCTCGGTTATTTACGGCATATTTATTGCAAAGAAAATTCGGAAATCGGGTACCGCTGCCCCGGCGAACCGATACAAAGCTATGTGAAAAAAGGCGGGGATCAGGAAAAAACAGTGGGAAAGCAATGTCTGTGCAACGGGCTGCTCGCCACTATCGGACTGGGGCAGGTTCGGAAAGAAGCCGGTTCTGATGAAACAGCTTCGGAACTGCCGATTGTGACTTCCGGCGAAAATTTTTCTTTTGCAATGCCGATGATAGAAAGAGCAGGCATGAATTACAGCGCAAAGGATGTCATTGCTTATATACTGGGAGAAAAATTATAAGGGCAGGCTCGGCGGGACCGTCCTGCCCCGATTCATATCAGATTTTGTATCAGCGCGCAGGCTTGAGCCGTTCCGCCCCCACGGTTTTTTACATAATCGGCAGCCAATTCGCTGATACGATCACGCGGCGGTGAACTTTCGATATTTTCCGAAAGCATATCCGCTGCCGCCTTCCAATCCCCGGCAACTCGGACAAGTCCCTGATTCACAATATCCTGCCCCACCCACTCGAAAGTTTCCCAAAAAGGACCGATCACGGGAATGATACCGCAAGTCAAAGCTTCGAGAAAATTCTGTCCGCCGAGGGGCGCAAGGCTGCCGCCCACAAAAGCCGCTGCCGCGGACTGATATGCCGTGAGCAGTTCGCCGAAAGTGTCCCACAGTATCACAGCGCCGGGGGAAACAGGCATTCGGATTTCGGAGCGCAGTTTCCACGGCAGCGTCATCCGGCTCAAGGCTTGTTTCCATTTTTTCACGCGGTGCAGATGCCTCGGAAAAAGTCCGATAACCGCCCGTGGATGTCTCTTTCTCAGACGCAGGAGCATGTTTTCAATGAGATGTTCTTCTTCATCGCCGGTGGAACCCAGCACAACAAAAGGAAGATCGCGTGGAAGCATGTCTCGGAGCGGGTTTTCCCCCTTCAAAGGGGGATGAAGGGTGCTGTTTGCCTGCATAAACCGGTCAAACTTCATGTTCGGCATCAGCGATGCACAGCCTTTGCCGAAAAGCCGGTCAAATCGTTGCATGTCTTTTTTGGAAACCGCCAGAATTTTGTCGGGCTTGAGAGAAGTCCATAAAGAGGGCAATATCCGGTATCTTTTCAGGCTTTTATCTGTCATTCTTCCGTTGAGGATAATGACTCGTGAACCCTGCTTTTTCAGCGCAAAAAGAAGACCGGGCCATATCTCTGTTTCCAACAGCGCCACGACCCGGGGGCGAACAGAAGCGACTGCCTTTTCCATGAGCGAGGGACGATCAAAAGGAAAATAGGTGCTGCTCACGGTGATGCCCCTGCTGTTTGGAGTGATCTCGGCAGCCGCGCGTGTGAGAATTTCTATTCCCTGTTCGGTGTTGGATGTCAGAAGCACTCTGAGAGACCGGGCAGGCTTGAGATTTTTCACAATCAGTTCAGCAAGATAAGCTTCACCGGCAGATGCAGCCTGAATCCAAAGGTCTGCATTTTCCGGGACTTTGTGCAGGAGGATTCGCTCATCAAAACCCTCCGCAAGCCGCTGATTTCGCCGTAGCAGCGGCATCATCAGACCCCAGAGCAGATCATAAAGCCGAAATGTTTTTTCAATGCTGTTGGTCATAGTGTGTTGCAAATTTCAGGAACACGAAAACACGAAAGAATCTATGTCTCGTTCCCATGCTCTGCGTGGGAATGCAGACTGAACGCTCTGCGTTCACAGTATATCTTAATTTTAATGCTTTCGTGTTTCTAAGTTGTTCCCCTGTATTTCGGCCCCACCACCAGAAGATTGTTCGGAATAAGCGACTGTACTTTTTCCGCTTTGCTCCCGAATATCATATCTTTTATCAGGCTGTGATCAAAAATCCCCATAATAACAAGGGCATTATGCGGCACTTTATAGAGATTTTCTTCATAAGCGCCGCTTTCAAAGATATGCCATTGATTCAGACACAGAGACATCTCCTCTTCAAGATGCGCGTCTCGGACTGCTTTTTCATAAACTTCACGGGTCTGATTTTCCGCCTGAGTGAACACATCCAAAGGCTTTCCCGATATTCTGCTGATTCGGAATCCCAGCCTGAGCGCGTTGACAGCATTGGCAGCGCCGCCGAAAAATACGGCGATGCTGTTCCATGGCTTGTAAACCGGGCTGGGGATCAGTAGCGGAAACTGTGCGGAACGGACAATGCGCCTTACTCGGCTGCCGATATAGCCAAGTCCGATCTTTGAAGACAGATCGCTGATTGAAGACGGGCAGCACATAAAGTCAAAATGGGTGGGCATATCCGGCAGCGTGGGTGACGTAAAATTTTTGGGTTCGATAAACTGCGGTTTTATTCCTGCCTGTTCCGCCAGTTCTGTTGCGTGCCGCCGCGCGGTTTTCGGCGAAGTGAGATAAGAGTCGTTCAGATCAATCTGAACAACATCATTTTCAAAATACATCAGAAATTTTAAGAAGTCAGGAATATAAATTATCGGAGAAATATCCAGATTCACACAGAAATAAAGCGACTGAAGCAGGGTTTCCCTTCCCAAGGGCGTATTTCTGAAAATATGAAGTAATTGAGGATTCACTCCTGATTCCTTTCTGGTAGTGGTGTAGAAGAGGTGATGAACTATGTCCCTGTCATTCTGAGCGCAGCGAAGAATCTCTTATTATAACAGAGTATTATAAAAAATGAGATTCTTCGCTCCGCTCAGAATGACACCCTGCAATCACCTCTTCTACACCACTACCTCCTTTCTTTCTTAACACATAATCTATATAAAGGATAATAAATGAATTGTCAATAATTTGTTTTATTTTAAGTGAAACACATTGTTTTTCTTTGCGAACTCTGCGCCTCTGCGAGAAATAAAATAGGTAGTGGTGTAGAAGAGGTGATGAACCCTCTCACTGTCATTCTGAGCCGAAGCCCTGAGCGGAGCGAAGGGTCAGCATACTTGTCACCCTGAGCGAAGCGAAGGGTCTCAGATTCTTCACTCCGTTCAGAATGACACCCCGAAATCATCTATTCTACACCACTACCCAGATTACAACTGCCTTTCAATAAAGCGGATAAAATCGTCCGCTTTCTCTCCGAAAGAAATTTCTATTCCGATAACCGCCAGATCAAGCGGAAATCTGAAGTGATGCGGAATCCGAACCTCGTCTTTTTCCGTTGTCGCCAAAATATCAGCCTTTGTCGTGTTTGCCGAGCGCAAAATCGAATCAAAATCCTCGTCTGAATAGCGGTGATGATCGGGAAATTCTGAAAAACCGACAAGCTCGCATCCGAGGTCAGCAACGGTGCGGCGGAAGTCATCATTTTTTGCGATGCCGGAAAAAGCATAAGTCTTTCTTCCTTTCAACATACTGATATGACAGGATTCTGAATCCGAAGCCTTCCCTCTTGTCAGCTTACAGAGATAAGGAGTATGGGAAGCGGGGAATGAGTGAGAAGCGGGAGGTAGGAAGTGAGAAGTGAGAAGTGAGAAGTGAGAAATGGCAGGTTCGGAGCGGGTAAAAATGAAGGCATCGCCGCGAAGGAGCGCGGAGGGCGGTTCTCTCAGAGTTCCTCGGGGGAGTAAATGCCCGTTCCCGAAGGGGCGGCGGCTGTCCAACAGCACGAGATCAATGTCTCGTTCAAGCTGAAGATGTTGAAACGCATCGTCAAGGATAATGACATCCGGGCTGAAATTTTTGATCGCCGTCATGCCGGCTTTAAAGCGGTTCTGTCCCACAATAACCGGCGTATTTTTCAAATTTCGGGCAATCAGAAACGGCTCATCGCCTGCCATTTCAGCTCCCATCAGAATGTCTTGTCCGTTGCTCACAATGCCGCCGCGTTTCTCAGCCCCGCCGCCGTATCCCCGGCTGATAACTGTGACTTTATAGCCTCTGTGAGTCAATTGTTTCGCCAAATACAGTGTCACGGGCGTTTTGCCGGCACCGCCCGCCGTGAGATTTCCCACAGATACCACTTTGCAGGGCAGGCGTTTTGATTTCAACACGCCTTTTTTATAGAGGATTTCTCTCAGTTTCACCATGCCGCGGTAGAAAAGCGAAATCCCGAACAGAAAATTGCCGAAAGAAAAAAAATGACTCTTTCCTTCATCTCTCATGATTGTTTCAATTTTTTGTCTTATCGTATTCATAAGTTATACTGCCCGCCGTCATAAATTGCACTTTCGTAAAACGCCCTAAGCTTAAATCAGACGCAAATCGTTTCTGCGAAGAAACGGTTTGAAAAACCTTTTTACGGAAGCTGTAGAGATGCAAAATCTTGCGTCTCTACCTACATCACTACCACTTTCTCAATTTCCGCTGCTGTCTTTTCGACTGCTCCTTTATTCGCATAAAATACCTCAAATGCCCGCTTTCCTGTTTCCGCTGCTTTTGTCTTATCTGTGAGAAACATCACGACTGCTTCAGCGAAATGCTCGGCATCCTGCACCTGAACCGCGCCGCCGGATGCTGTCAGCATATTTGCTATCTGTGCGAAATCAGACATGTAGGGCCCGAACAGTATAGGCTTGGCAAATACCGCCGGCTCCAGCGGATTATGTCCCCTGAAATTGACGAGACTGCCCCCGACAAATGCACAATCCGCCAATGCGTAAAGCTTTCTCAGCAATCCGATAATGTCAATCACAATCACCTCCGAGGCCGCATCTGCTGTGTTTTCTTTCAACGCGGACATCGTAAATGCCTCAAAACCGGCGGACTTGAAGATGCGGGAGACAGATTCGGCGCGGTTCGGGTCTCTGGGAACGACAATGAAAACCAGATCACTGCAAGTTTTCTTTACTCGCGAAAAAGCGTCAAGAAGAATGTCTTCTTCCCCTTTGTGCGTGCTTCCGGCTAATATGATTTTCCGGCACGGCGGTATTTTCAGCGATTGACGCAGTTGAGCAATTTCTTCATGCGAGACAGACGCATCTGTCTGATCAAATTTCATGTTGCCGGTCATGCTTATTGTCTCACACGGTACACCGAGCAGATTGAAGCGCCGGGCGTCTTCCTCGGTCTGCACGCAGATTTTCGAGAACTTCAGAAACAGGGATTTGCTGAAAAATGAAAAGCGCCTGTAACCCGCAAAAGATTTTTCCGAAAGCCTTGCATTTACAAGTATTACCGGAATGTTACGTCTTTTCATCTCAAAGAGAAAATTCGGCCATATATCTGTTTCCGCAATGACGACGAGACATGGAGTCATCTGATTTGCAATCCGTTTTACGGAAAAAAGCAGATCATAAGGAAAATAAAACACCGCATTCACCTTTCCGTTAAGATGCTTATCTGCAATTTCAAATCCGGTCTGAGTGGAAGCGGAAAAGACAATATTTCTGAATCCGAAGCGATTTCCCAGCGTTTCCGCAAGCGGCAGGGCAGAGAGAACTTCTCCCACTGAAAGCGCATGAATCCATATCGGGAATTGACTCATGTTATGAAAATTGCCGGAAATCGGCGTCATTCCCAAGCGTTGAAGCAGGGTTTTCCGTCTTTTTTCAGACAACAGCATGAGGGGAATGATGACTGGAAATCCAAAAAAAAATATTATCAAAATCAAAATGTTATATAAAATTATCATTGTTGTAAAAAATATCCTCTGCTCTGAAATCCTCCCTTCAGACAGTACGATTTATGGTAGGGCGGGGTTACGACCC
>DZCT01000072.1 GCA_022736535.1 Desulfatirhabdium butyrativorans
ACCCCGACATCATCCGGCAGGTGTTGGGGTTCGCAAGCTCACCCCAACCTACATTTCGGCATTGGGCGTAACCCCGCCCTGCCGACGGCTTTTTTATTAAAAATACGGAGGGATCAGATGAAGAAAACATTTCTGTTGCTCGTAAGCATACCGCTTTTTCTTTTTTTCACAGGACTTTCCCTTTCAGATTTACACGCGGAAGTCACATCCGTCACTATAGGCACCGGCGGCGTTACCGGCGTGTTTTATCAGGTCGGCGGCGCTATCTCCCAGATTGTCAACAAAAAGCGTCAGGAATACGGCTTCAGATGTGTTGTGGAATCCACAAGCGGGTCGGTTCATAACATAGACGCGGTGGTGTCCGGCGATCTGGATTTCGGCGTTGTCCAATCGGACCGGCAGTATCAGGCAGTCCGGGGGCAGGCGGAATGGCAGAAAAAAGGACCTCAGGCAGAACTGCGTTCCGTATTCAGCGTTCATTCCGAAGCCTGCACCCTGTGCGCGGCTGTTGATGCGGAAATTCAGAATATTATGGATTTGAAAGGAAAACGGGTAAATATCGGAAACCCCGGCTCCGGTCACAGACAGAATGCCATTGACGCCCTGAGCGCAGCGGGCATTGATGATAAAAACGATCTTATTGCAAGTGAAATCAATGCCGACGATGCGCCCCGGATGCTTCAGGAAGGCAAGATTGACGCTTTTTTCTATACGGTCGGACATCCCACTGCCGCGATTATTGAGGCGACTTCGGGAAAACGAAAGGTAAGCATCATTCCTATGCCGGTAGTTGCCAACAAGCTGACCGCAGCATATCCCTATTACACAAAGACTAAAATTTTTATCGAGGATTATCGGGGTGCTGTCAACAAGTTTGATGCGGATACCTTCGGCGTAAAAGCTACATTGGTGACTTCCGCCAAAGCATCAAATATGCTTGTCTATACCATTACCAAAGAGATTTTTGAAAATATCAATTTTTTCAAATCGCTTCATATAGCCTTTCAGAATTTGGATAAAAAAGAAATGCTTCAAAACCTGACCGCCCCCATTCATCCGGGGGCGATGAGATATTATAAAGAAGCAGGATTGGTGGGAAGTGAGCAAAGTGAGAAATGAGAAAAACATTCAATTGTAAGGCAAATGAAAATTTGCAAAGCAAAGCGTCAGACGGATATTTGTCCGTGTGTGTGCTGGCAAGCGGGAGCAAAGGCAACAGCATTTTTATCTCAGACGGAAATGCCAATATTCTGATAGATGCCGGACTTCCAGGCTCGGAAATCGAGCGCAGACTTAAATCAAAAGGGCTTTCGCCTGCCGATCTGGATGGCATCCTTGTCTCTCACGAGCATGAAGACCATATTCGGGGCGTGGGCGTTCTGTCCCGGCGGTTTGATCTGCCGGTGTATATGAGTCAAAAAACGGCTCAGGCAGGCGCCTCCCGTCTGGGAAAAATTCACGATGCTATGATGAGGCATTTTGAGTGCGGCGCGGAATTTGCGATCAATTCATTGAAGATTCGTCCTTTTTCGCTTTCCCACGATGCGAAAGACCCGGCAGGTTTCACCGTGAGACAAAACGGGACCAAAATCGGCATTGCCACGGATTTGGGCATTGCGACAAACATGGTGAAAACACATCTGAAAGACTGCGCCCTGCTGATTCTCGAAGCCAATCATGACCCGGAAATGCTTATGAACGGTCCCTACCCTTGGTATTTGAAGCAGCGCGTCAGGGACCGAACAGGGCATCTTTCCAATGAGGAATCAAAAGAACTGTTGGCGGAAATCCGACATGAGCGACTGTCTCATGTGATTCTGGCGCATCTGAGCGAGACAAACAATACCGCTTCAAAGGCTTTGAACGTGGTGGGCGAGGCATTGAATCAGAGCAAAACCCGGCTGACGGCGGCAAGGCAGGATATCTGCGGTGAGATATTGAAAGTCGGGGGATAATTTCTGCTGCTGGTGTAAGGCGGGCATTTCATGCCCACCCTACTGCATGTAAAGTATAAACAATGAAAAGTGCTTTTTTGGTTCCCTTTTTCGGCGATCTGCCGGCGTATTTCAGTTTCTGGGCAAAATCCTGTGAGACAAACCATGAGAATTTTCACTGGTTTGTTTACAATGACCGGACTGCTTCTGCTTATTCGCTGAACGAAGCGGTTACAATGATTCCCTATCAGTTTGATGAGATGATTGCCGATTTCAAAAAAATGCTCAGTCTGAAAATTTCCGGTTATCGTCTCCGAAATGTCTGTGACTACCGCATCATGTTTTACTTCTTGCGGCGGGACAGAGAGCCGTTGGATGACTTTGACTTTATCGGCTATACAGATATGGATATGATATACGGCAGACTGAGTGATTTTCTGCCCTCTGATATGTCTCGCTATGCCATGATCAGCGCGGATGACGGCAAACCCTGCGGTCCCTTTACGCTGATAAGTCGTTCTGCCGTACAGTCTTTGAGCGGCTTCGACAAACTGAAACTTATTATTCAAAATCAGGTACATGTGAGCTTTAATGAAGCCGAAGACCTGATGAATTTTGTCTCAGGCGGAAATCCGGTTTTCTGTCATACAGACCCTTTGCAGCCTGCAAGAACGCCCGGTTTCAATTTCAGAAAGACATTTTCCGTGTGGGATAAGGGCAGAGTAAAGGTATGGGATAATCGGGGAAATGAAAAAGAAGGCGGATTTTACCATTTCTCCCGTTACAAAAACAAACACGGCTTCAGAGTCAAAGCAGATGCGCTTGACAGGGAGCAATGGGCGGTTTACCGATACGGCATTACAGATATTCGCTCAAAATGGATGTCTTATCTGCTGAAGTTGTCTCTTGTGATTTGACTCTGAGATTTGACAACTTTTGAAAAGCGGACTGTCATTCTGAGCGGAGCGAAGAATCTTTATACAGGTATCTTTTTTGACTTTTTTAAGAAAAATAAAACATTTCCTTAAAAACGGCAGGGCAGATAATTCCGGAATATATACGGCTGTCGGACTATGGACAATAGGCATCTACACGGGCATATCTCCCTTTGATCTCAGTTCCCATGAAAGTATCACTAATCCGGTTCTGACTGTTGAGGATGTCACAGACATGGCTGCCGGTTTTGTCGCAGACCCTTTCATGCTCATGGAAAATTCAACATGGTATATGTTTTTCGAGGTTCTCAATGAGAGAGACAATCTCGGAAACATCGGGCTTGCGACCAGCAAAGACGGCTTTCACTGGCGCTATGAGAAAATTGTTCTCAGCGAAGCTTTTTCACTCTCCTATCCTTACGTTTTCAAAAGCGGAAAGGAATACTACCTGATTCCCGAAAGCAACAGCGTCAAATCGGTTCGCCTGTATAAAGCGGTTGATTTTCCTGTAAAATGGAGATTGGAAAAAACACTGCTGAAAGGACAGCGATTTTCCGACGCTTCGATTTTTTACTGCAATGAACGATGGTGGATGTTCACGGCAACCCGCTCCCGCCCGCAGAATAACGGCAAACTCCGGCTTTACTGTGCAGACAAACTTGAAGGCAGTTGGACAGAACATCCGAAAAGTCCTGTGGTGAAATACAATCCGCATATTGCCCGTCCCGGGGGCAGAGTTCTGGTATTGCAGGATGAGATTGTCCGATACGCGCAGGATGACTTTCCTGACTACGGAAAACAGGTGTGGGCATTCCGAGTCACGAAACTTACGGCAAATGACTACGAGGAAATTCCGCATAACTCTCCGATCGTAGGGGCAAGCGGCGCCGGCTGGAATCAGTTCGGAATGCACACGGTTGATCCGCATCCGCTGGGGGAAAATCAGTGGATTGCCTGCGTGGACGGGCTGGGGATTCGAGATTGTGATGCTGAAATTTCATTTTAGCACTCCGGAATATATGATATTGAAAATACTGCATACCGAAAGTCATCGTGAATGGGGCGGACAGGAACGCCGGGTGTTTACCGAATGCAGATGGATGAGTCAAAAAGGACATCATATCATTCTGCTTGCGCCCGGACAGTCCGAGGTTTACAGACGGGGAGACAAAGAGGGATGGGAAGTCTATGATATTCCTTTTACAAGAATCGGAATGTTAAAAGACTTTTTTCGTGTGCGGGCGCTGCTTGGGAAAATTCGTCCGGATGTGCTGAATACTCACGGCAACACAGACAGCAAAGTCGCACTGACCGCCGCGAGCGGTCTGAAAATCCCCTGTGTGATCCGCTCCCGGCACAGCACCCCGGCGGTCAGCAATTCGTGGTATAACCGTCTGCTCTACCGGGATTTCAGCGACTACATTTTAGCGACGGCAAACTGTGTCACACATCAGCTTGTCAGAGACCTCGATATCTCAACCGACCGTATTTTCACACTGCCCAGCGGCGTGATACCGTGTTCTGACCTGCCGGAGCATGAAGACGCGAGACAATCTCTCTCAGCAGAATTGGGGCTTGACGCCGAGACAAAATTTATCGGCTTTGTCGGCAGACTGTCGAATGAAAAAGGACTCACCTTTCTGATAGATGCTTTTTTCAAAATCAGAGATATAATTCCAAAGTATCATCTCGTGCTTGTCGGGGAGGGCGGTTTTCTGTCAACGCTGGAAGCGCAGGTCAGAGAGAAAAATCTTCGGGACCGGGTTCATTTTCCCGGATACCGGGAAAACCCCTGGCCCTATTTTCGGGCTTTTGACTGTTTCATTCTTGCCAGCTCGAAATATGAAGGCACGGCGCAGGTCATTCTCCAAGCGATGTTTGCGGAATGTCCGGTTGTCGGAACCAATGCGGGCGGCATTCCCGATGTGATTACTCATGAAGAAACGGGGCTGCTGACGCCGCCGGACAATGCCGACTTGCTGGCGGAAGCGATTCTGAAAACGCTTGGAGATGAGACATCCGCAAAACGCAGAACGGAAAATGCGCTGCGATATGTTCAAGCCAATCACACAGTTGACAAGATGGGAGAAAAGATTCTTGAGATTTACAGGAAACGCCTATTTTAACAAGAAATTGTGAAAATATTCGTTGTGCGAATACGATTCTAACCGCAGGGGCACGCCGCCGGCGTGCCCCTACATGCCTATAAACAAATGTCTTCTCTCAAATCTGATTTCAAAAAAATAGACGTAAAACGCTATCGCAAAGTCCGGCGTTTTTTTGCAAAAGCCTTTCTGCACGGCATCTGGTGGGATATTCTTCTCAACCGCCCTTTTCTCCGCATGTTCCGAATGCCGCCGCTGCCCCGTTGGCGAGCCATTGCCCGGCAGTATCGCTCCCTTGCTGTGGAAATGGGCGGCGTGCTGATTAAGCTGGGACAGTTTCTCAGCATTCGGGTGGATATTCTTCCGACAGAAATCACGAGCGAACTCTCAGGCTTGCAGGATGAAGTGCCGCCCGCAAAATTGGAAGCCGTCATTGCTCAGATTGAGACAGATTTCGGCTGTCCCCTGTCTGAGATATTTGAATGGTTTTCGCCTGAGCCGCTGGGCGCGGCTTCTCTCGCACAGGCGCATGTAGCAAAACTACACCAATCTTCTGGCACATCCGAACCGCTCCGAAAAGAGGTAGTTGTAAAAGTGTTGCGTCCGGGAATTGAGGTGCTGGTGGAAACCGATCTGAAAGCCATTGCGCTGGCTTTCCGATGGCTCAAACACTACAAGCAGATCAGCCGCCGGGTTGATTTGGAATGGCTTTCGCAGGAGTTTACTACTGTCACGCGGAGAGAACTCGATTTTGAAGCCGAGGGACGCAACGCGGAGCAGCTTGCCCGTGATCTGGCTGATGAGGAATCGGTTTATCTTCCTGAAATTTATTGGGAATATTGCGGTTCCCGCACCCTGACCATGGAAAATGTCGCTTATATCAAAATCGGCGATCTGGCAGGCATCGAAGCCGCAGGCATCAGCCGTGCGGAAGTCGCGGACAAGCTTTACAATATCTATATGAAACAGGTCTTTGAGACGCATTTTGTGCATGTGGATCCGCATCCGGGAAATTTGTTTGTCAGACCTTTGCCTCATCCTGATGAAATCAGCGCGGGCATCAGCGATTTTGCACCGGGCGATTTTGCGCCGTACAAACCCGGGCGGGCTTTTCAGCTTGTGTTCGTTGATTTCGGCATGGCTGTGAGCATTCCGGAACGGCTCCGGGCGGCATTGCGCGAATATGCGGTCGGCATCGGCACGCATGACGCGCACAAAGTCGTGCAATCCCTTGTCAGCGCAGGCACGCTGTTAGAGGGCGCAGACCTGAAACGTCTTGAAGAAGCGCATGAAGCCTTGTTCAAACATCTCTGGGGCGTGCAGGTGGGGAAAATGCGGGATGTCGCGTTAAAACAAGCGAAAATTTTTCTCAAAGAATACAAAGATGTTATTTATGAGGCGCCGCTTCAGTTTCAGGCAGATCTGCTCTTTGTGATGCGGGCGGTGGGCATTCTTTCCGGCATGGCGGCGAATCTTGACCCGGATTTCGATGTCTGGAGCAAAACCGTTCCTTATGCGGAGCGCTACGCCAAAGAGGAATTTTTGCGGAATCGCGAACATTGGCTCAAAGAAGCCGTGACCCTCGGACAACTCATGCTGAAAATGCCGAACCGCTTAGATCAACTTGTCACG
Organism: Desulfatirhabdium butyrativorans; assembly: GCA_022736535.1. Lineage (GTDB taxonomy): Bacteria > Desulfobacterota > Desulfobacteria > Desulfobacterales > JAIFKL01 > JAIFKL01. The sequence continues at coordinate 6,607 of DZCT01000072.1, forward strand.
CAGGTAGAGCAGGGAAAGCTCACGGTGCAGACCGGCTTTTCGCCTGATGCCCGGAAAGCGATTCAGCGATTGGAGGATGCGCTTATCCGGCTCGGATGGATGATTCTGGCGGCAGCCTTCCTGATTTCCGGCGCGCATCTGTATGTCGGCGGAAAAGATTTCGGCGGAACATTGATAATTCTGGCTGCGGCAGCGTTTCTGTGGGGAATGAGAAAAAGATAGACGAACTATTTTTTCCCGCAGAGGGTTTCCCACAGAGCGCACAGAGCGGGAAAAAACCACAGAGATCACAGAGAATTATTAAAAAAACGCTGTGTTCTCTGTGGGCTTTTCTTCTCTGTGAACTCTGTGGGAAACATCATGGTTAAACAAACTTATGCAAATACACGACCGTATTTTCAGCGACAAATATATAGAAAGCAAAGCCGCGGGTTTTGACATTATGAGTGTAAAAGATATTGAAAAGAAACTCGAAATTGTCAGAGACTGGCAGGCAGGCATTCGCTCAAAGCGCATTCTCAACGCGAAAGAAGAAGAACTGCAAAGCGCGTTTCTCTACCGCTTTTTCGGCGACATTCTCGGCTATATTTACGCCAAAGGCGCAAAGCAGTGGCATTTGGACGTAGAGCAGAAAACTTTTGCCGACAGCAGCAGAATGGACGGGGCTTTGGGCTTTTTCTCTCTTGACGAAAAGGGAAAAACGCTTTCCGATATTCGGGTTGTCGTAGAACTCAAAAAAGCGAGAAGCGATCTCGACAAGCCCCAGAACCGCAAAAACGACCGCCGCACGCCGGTTCAGCAGGCATTTGACTACGCGCACAGCGTGGGCGGAACGTGCAGATGGGTCATTGTCTCCAATTTCGTGGAAATCCGTTTTTACTGCCAGAATGACCGCAGCCGTTATGAAAGCTTTGATATCAGCGAGTTAGACAAAGCCGAAGCCTTCAGACGCTTTCTTTTTCTCCTGCAAAAAGACCGGCTTTTGTCTCAATCCGGCGAGTCATATACCGACAAGCTTTACCGGGAGCGGCAGGAGCAGGAAGAAAAAATATCCAAAGCCTTTTACAATGACTACAAAAACGCCCGGATAACGCTGTTTCATCATCTCAGGGCGCAACACCCCGGAATTGACGAACTCACGATGCTCAACAAAACACAGAAGATTCTGGATCGGGTGCTGTTTGTCTGCTTCTGCGAGGATTTGAATATTCTGCCGCCCTACACTTTCCGCAATCTGCTCAAGAGCGTGAAAGCCGACAAATTCAATCGGGATGAGACAAAAATTTACGCCCGTGTCAGAGGCCTTTTTGACGCGATCAACAGCGGTTATCCTGAGGAAAATATCAACCGTTTCAACGGCGGGCTGTTTGCCGAGGACGAAGTGTTAGACAAACTGCTTATCAAAGATGAGGTTTTTGAACAGGTTGTCGGATTGGAGCGTTATGACTTTGCTTCTGATTTGAATGTCAATATTCTGGGGCATATTTTCGAGCAGTCCGTTTCCGACATAGAGGAGTTAAGAGCCGGAATTGCCGGAGAATCTTTTGACCGCAGGCAGGGAAAGCGCAAGAAAGAGGGGATTTTCTACACGCCCGAATATATTACCCGCTATATTGTGGAAGAAGCAGTCGGCGGCTGGCTGGCAGACCGGAAAGCTGAAATCGGTTTTGACTCGCTGCCCGAACTTACCGAAGCGGATTATGCCGCGAGTAAAATTGTACGCAATAAGCTGAAAACAAATGATAATGTGAAAATGCACATTCAGGCATCGGAGGCATACCGGAACAGGCTTGCAAACATCAAAGTGCTGGATCCCGCGTGCGGTTCCGGGGCGTTTCTGAATCAGGTTTTTGACTACCTTTACAAAGAAGGGCAGCAAGTCAATGACGAACTGGCGCGGCTCAAAGCAGGTCAGCGCGAGATATATGATTTGGACAAGACAATTCTCACCGGCAATATTTTCGGCGTTGATCTGAATCCCGAATCCGTGGAAATCACGAAACTCAGCCTCTGGCTCAAGACCGCCAACCGGAACAAGGAACTGACAACGCTTGACGACAATATCAAATGCGGCAATTCGCTTATTGACGACCCGGCAGTGGCGGGAGACAAGGCATTTGACTGGTGCAGGGAATTTCCCGAAATCATGGCAGACGGGGGTTTTGATGTGGTGGTCGGCAATCCGCCTTGGGGAGCGGAATTATCTGAAAAAGAGATAAATTATATATCTCTGAATTATCAGGGCAATATAACAGGCGAAGTTGACACATATATTGTCTTTATGTTTAAGTCATTTTTTCTGATTAAAAACAGCGGATACATCGGTCTTATTATCCCCGACACATGGCTGACTTTAAAAAGAGCTTTAAATTTAAGAAATTATATTTATAACAAGATGACGCTTGTTGATATTCATGACAGATACAAACCTTTTGAAGATGCAAAAGATACCAGAAGTCATACTATTATTTTGAAACATAATAACAGCAGATTGAATTATGATTTCAGCGTAAAATTTGTGGATGCGAAACAGAATGTGATGAAAGATTACACATTAAGTTCATCTGTACTGCAAAATATGACGGCTTGGAATCTTTATGTTTCACAGCAAGAATTGGGAATTTTTCAAAAAATGGAAAAATGCTCTGAGAAATTAGGCGAGATATGCAATTTGAAATACGGACTGAGAACCGGCAATAATAAAAAATATCTGGCTGACAGAGATGTGAACAGATTAAATTATAAAATTGCAAGGGGTTCGCATATCAAACGCTATTACTTTGATTGGAAAGAAGAATATCTCATAACAACCGAAGGCTTACCTTTGAGTTATTTTGAAGAAGAATGTTTGAAAGACAAAATAATCATTCAAAGAATCAGAACTAACAGTACGGACTTCAGGAGCAGATGGCTTGAATCTGCCTATATTGAAGATAGTAATTTCTTAGCTCTTGATTCTACAACTTTTATTTATAAAAAAGGTGAGTTGTCACTGAAGTACCTATTAGCCGTTTTCAGCTCATATTTGATGAATTATTACTACAAAGCGCATTACACCGATGTGAATGTAAAGCCGATTTATCTTGAAAACCTTCCGATTCCGAACATTTCAATATCTCGGCAGCAGCCTTTTATTGAAAAAGCCGACATCATGCTTTCGCAAAACAAAGCCCTGCATGAGATGAGAAGCGATTTCCTGAATTTCCTGCAAAGCGAACTCAAGCCTGAGAAAATCGGCAAACATCTTGAAAAATGGGACGAATCAGATTGGGACGGCTTCAGGAAAGAATTGGCGAAAGGCGGCGTGAAAATCAGCGAATTGAGCCTCAAAGCGCGTAAAGAATGGCAGGATTATTTTGCCGAGCGCAAAGCCGAAACCGGTAAAATAAAAGCCGTGATTGAGGAGACCGACAGAGAAATTGACCGCATGGTGTATGCGCTCTACGGTCTCAGCGAAGATGAAATTCAAATCGTGAATCAGGGGGAGCGATAAAGAAAATTTTTCTCGCAAAGGACGCTAAGAACGAAAGAGCGGGATTCTTCGCTACGCTCAGAATGACACAGACGATTTTGCTACGCTTCAGAATGACACAGGCGATAGCTGTTTTTTCTTAGCGTTCTTGGCGCACTTTGCGAGAAACAAAAGGCTCTCGCAAAGGACGCAAAGGACGCAGAGAAAAAAATCACCTTCTTTCTGCACCGCTGTCAAAAAATTCAGCTTTTTATTTAACATTATGATAATATTAAACAATCTTTTTCCAGTTTTTATGCTGCTTATTCTCGGCTGTCTTCTGAAACATTACAGGCTGACTGATGAGAAATTTCTGAAAACATCAGACCGGCTTGTTTATTTTATCTTTTTTCCTGCCATGCTGTTCTGGAAAATCGGGGGTGCCGCATCTGATGCGGGCATTGACATGAATTTCTGCATCGCCGCGATCTGCAATGTCCTTACAATGTTTGCTTTGAGCATCGGCGTTATAAAACTTTTCAGGATCAGCGATTATCAGGCAGGTTCATTTTCACAAAGCTGCTATCGCTTCAACACCTACATCGGCATGGCAGTTGTCGTCAACGCGCTGGGAGAAGCAGAGGTCAGGCATTTCGGAATCATGATCGGCTTTGCCATTCCTGTTATAAATCTTTTGGCGGTTTCAACGCTGATATGGTTTTCAGGCAGAAATATCACGGTTTCGGAAAGAATACGCATTACAGCCCGTGCGCTGATCACCAATCCGCTGATTCTTGCGTGTATTGCAGGCATTATTTACTCAAACAGTTTAAACTCGTTTCCGGCTTTTCTGGAAAATTCGTTCCGGCTTATTTCAACCGCCACCCTGCCGCTGGCGCTTCTTTCCATCGGCGGCTCGCTGACGTTCTCAAATCTGAAAGGACTGATGAACGTATCGCTGACGGCATCTGTTCTGAAACTGCTTGTCTTTCCCATAACAGGATATTTATTTTTAAAAGCATTCAATGTAAGCGGCGATCTGTTCAGAGTCGGCATGATATTTTTTGCGCTGCCCACTTCCACGGCGATATATGTTCTTTCATCCCAACTCAACAGCGATACAAAACTTGCCTCAGCCTCAATCGTGCTTTCCACGGTTCTGTCATTTTTTTCGCTGTCAGCAGCATTGCTGATACCGAATCCCTTATGACTTACGGAGGTTTTTCCCGCAGAGAAAATATTTCCCACAGAGACCACAGAGAATTATTAAAGAAAACTCTGTGAACTCTGTGGGCTTTTTTTCTCTGTGAACTCTGTGGGGAAAAAACTCTGTGAACTCTGTGGGAAAACGCTACGGGAAAAAGCGGGTTATCTGTGAGGAATCGGCTGACGGCATTGAACAGTGATTAACGCCGTCGGTGAAGGAGGCAGTGTTCTCACCTTTCAACGTCATCAGCCGGATTAAATAATTAGTAAAAATATCTTGCCTGATTACGTTCTTGTTCCTTATATTGCACAAATCAGAGAATAAGTCAAGAAAATATTGAATGTATTTTTAGCAAAAGTACAGGATGATAGGATGATACAGGATTGCCGGGGGACGGTGAACAGAGCGTTGAGGGCAACCACAGGGGCTTGCCCCTACAATCAAACCGTAATGTTATTGTAGGGGTAAGCCCCTGTGCTTACCCAGCCCCTACCGCAAATTGAATCAAAACTTAATGTTATCAGAAATTCCAGATAAATTCAAAACCGAGCCGCGAAGCGACTTCATCGCTTTCCGCGCCCAGTGCCTTTGTCACATCCGTTACCGCATCGCCGGGAAAGAAAAATGAAGCTTGTCCCTTGATGAACATATTCTTGCTCAAAGCAAGGGTGATCTCATTATCCCATTCGGTTCCCGCATATCCCCCTTCCACTTTTGTGTAAGGCGTTTTCTCCAGACTCCTGGTTGTGGCATTAATCTGCATGGGCTGAACCATGTTGCAGACATAAAAATCTTCATTCCAGTGGAACATATTCACATTGCTGTGGTAAATCAGGAAAATTTTAGGTCTCAATGTGAGGCCCAGACTGTACATAGTCAGACCGGGATTGTCCCCGCGCCCGTTGCCGGTGCCGGTAAAATTCTGAATACCGCCCACAAATACCGGCGTGCCGTTTCCGTAAAATTCGGGAACATATCCGTAAAGAGCCGTTCCCATCACAAAATTGGTGTCGCCGATAATCGTGTTTTCGCCGCCCCACATCCGTGAAAAGCGATGCGCGTTGGTCGCGCCCGAATACCCGCCCAATTTGTCATCGTTGGGGTCATCATCGCCGGAGGTGTACATAAATCCGGCATGAAATCTGAGGCTCTGCCATCCTGCTTTTTCGCCGAACTCAAGCCCTATGTCTCCGGCAAAGGCGTAGGAAGCAATATCAAAATCATCATACTGAATCGTATTGACGCCGTTGTAAACGCCTTTCAGACCCGTATCGCAGGCTTCGCCGAATTTGTAAGCTCCTTCAGCCATCAGTTCCAGCACGCCGAACTTTCCGAGATAATATCCGCCTGCGGTATGGGCGTCCGTATCCGGAGGCGTGGCTTTTGAGCGGGCAACGCCGTTATTGCCGTAAATACCCGCATAATCCGCGAGTCCGGCTCTGGCAGCCAGCGCGCCCGTGAGGTCCAGAGACGGGACATTTCTTATCCGGTCATACACATAAAAAAATCTCATTTTGTTCTGATCGGTTTTGTCAAATTTGACATCAAAATATCCGCCGAGCAGGTCCCGGTCTTCGTCTGTCACGCCCCGGTGCTGCGATGCGTCATTCTGAAAATCATTTTCTTCCAATTTGAGCCATGCCGCGGAAAAAGCAGTTGTGTCGTAATTTCCGGTGAGCCAGAATCCGGCATTGTCATCGCCGTAAACCATAGAAGCGGATTCGATAATGTCAACGCCCCAGACATCCCAGCCGCCGTGAAAGCGCAGCCCGGGAACAAATTCGATGCTGGCATTCAGCCGTTCCAAACCGAAGTTGCTGGAACTGTTGTCTTTTCCGCCTCTGTTGTCAACCGTGTTGGTGTCAATGGGTTTGTCATATTCCAATGCCGCATAAAAACTCCATTTCTTGTCTTTGGGCATGGCGTTGAAATAGAGCTTGGTCTCTGTGCGGATATAGCCGTCATTGACGCTGCCGCTTTCATTGGAATGGGTTCTGAGAAAGGAATCTGCCAGATAATAAGGACTGAAGGACTGTACCTGAGCATTCAGGGCTGTGGTATAGGCAAGCGCGTCGGAAATGTTTCCGGCTGTTGCATTCGGGTTTTTGGTAACATTCTGGGCTACGCCGGTGACAATGGTGTTTCCCCCGGCAATCAGCGGGGTTGACTGAGATTTGATCACGCTGTTTGCAGCCGCATCTCCGGCAGCGCCGGTGGCTTTGACCACAACGGACTGGGCGGCAGCCTGCATTGCCGCATTATTTCCGGCTGCTGCTGCTGCCTGATAATTTGAATCCGCAAAAACGGCTTTGAGTGCAGCCCCTTCTTCTTCTCCCTTTGCCTGGGCAGCCGCGATGGCTGCATTCATCACATAAGGAGCGGCAACAACTGCGGCCCGGGTCTGAGCCGCAGACGCATTGCCCGCAGCCACTGCCGCCTGATAATCTGAATCCGTTGCAATTGCCTGCAAAGCTGCCCCGGCAACGGCGATATCTTTGTTTGCGATGGCAGCCTGATAAGTTGCGGCGGCAGCCGTACCGGTTTCTATTGCCGTCATATAGGCGGTCGCTGTGTTGCTGCTTGCCAGCAGTGAGGCGGCATTTGCCGCGCTCTGTATCTGAGCCGCGCCGTCGGCAGCGGGCTTTACCGCTTCGCCGAGAACCGAATTTGCCGCAAAAAGCGAATTGGCATAATCGTCAAAAGCCGATTGTATGCCTCTGTCTGCCGAAATGGCATTGTTCAGCGCAATGGAAGACTCATAAACATTGTTTGCCGTGGAGGCGGCGCTGTATGCCCCGCGGGCGAAAGTTTTGACAGGCTCGGTATAAAAAAAGCCGTCTGTGTTGTCGCTCATTCCGAAATCCCAGTTTGCTTCAAACGTGGGAATCATCCTCACGGTCGCGCCGAAGCTCATCAGGATGTCTTTATAGGTTTCAATGCCGATGCTTCCGGGTCCCAGAAGTTTTTCCGGATTGAGTTCCGAGGGGCCGGTCAGCACTTCTTCGGTAATGTCTTTTTCTGCTTTCTTTATCTCTTCCTCTTCTGCGTAAAGCGGGAGGGAAAGCAGGGAAACTGCCAGCAGCAGCATTCCGAACCAGAATTTTTTCATCTTAGCCTCTTTTTTTTCTTCATAAAATTTTAAACTTGTTAGTCCGTATGCCCGTAGCGTGGGCAGAGCGCCAATGCCATTAAGTTAAGAGAAAAATGTAGGTTGGGGTGAGCCTGCGAACCCCAACACCTGCCGGATGATGTCGGGGTTCGCAGGCTCACCCCGACCTACGGAATTGTCAACTTAACGGCATTGGGGCAGAGTGCAGCCCGGTCCTCTGAATGACGGAAATTATGATGCGCTCTGCCCACCCTACAAAAGCGATGATAGAATTTACAGTATTTTCATGCAGATATGAATAGCCTCCTTCATTTTTTAAATTTAAAATAATTAAATGAATTAAGTTCATCTGTCCTGCTTTAATCATAATTCACGATTAATTTCAAGCAAAAAATTGAAAAAGTTTATATGAGGGGAAGAGAGCGTGCCGTCTGTGTAAGTCTGTGTGTGTCTGTGGCTAACACATGCAAAGAAGCGTTGAGGCGTGTCCTGCGCTGGGAACAAAAAAAGGGCATGTCGCCGACATGCCCCTGCAAAAAAAAATGCCGAACTTTTTACAGTTCGGCATTTTTCGATATTTCAGTCCTTTCGGGCTTGAAATTTACTTATTTGGCAGGTGCAGTTGAAAGCTTTTTCAAGAGATACTCAGCATCCACCATGTCTATCTGATCACCCGCATTTACACTTGCGAGTTTATAAACAGTGGTGCCAGCGGGCTGTCCGGATGTCACTTTCACGCATATCACCAAATCCGCCAAT
>DZCT01000528.1 GCA_022736535.1 Desulfatirhabdium butyrativorans
GGTTGTTGGTAGATACTGGTAATTCTTGTTGATGCCCCGGCGATCTAAACAGAGCTTCATCACCGCGCCCATGTAGCGGTCCGGTATGATGATCGCCGCACGGATAAACGGCTCTTTTGCCGCCTGAATCCGGCTCGGGTCCGGATACAGCGCGGGATTGTCAACAATCATGGTGGAGCCGTCGTTCATTATCAGCTCGTAGCGCACCGAAGGCGCGGTCAGGATGAGCGAAAGATCATATTCCCGCTCCAGACGCTCCTGAACCACTTCCAGATGCAGCAGTCCCAGAAATCCGCAGCGAAACCCGAATCCCAATGCCGCAGAACTGTCTTTTTCATAAATCAGAGACGCGTCGTTCAGCTTGTGCTTTTCCAGCGCAACCGCCAAATCTTCATATCCGTCGGCGGCTATCGGATAAATAGAAGAAAACACAACAGGCTTTGCTTCTCTGAATCCGGGCAGGGCCGCATCGCAGGGACGGTTTTTCAAGGTCACGGTATCCCCGCAGCGGGTGTCGCTCACGGTTTTGATGCCCGCAATCATATAACCCACTTCCCCCGCGGAGAGTTCTTTTTTCGGAACCCGTGCAATCTGAAAAATGCCGACTTCTTCCACCTTGTAAGCCGCTTTGTTGAACATGAAATAAATCGTGTCTCCGGCTTTTATTTTTCCCTGATACACACGGAAATGAACCACGGTTCCCCGAAACGCGTCATAATGGGAATCGAAAATCAGGGCTTTGAGCGGGGCATCCGGGTCGCCTTCCGGCGGCGGCAGTCTTTTGACAATGCCCTCCATGACCTCGGATATGCCGATGCCTTCTTTGGCAGAGGCAAGAATTGCCGTTTCCGGGTCTAATCCCAAATCTTCTTTGATCTGATTTTTCACCCGCTCCACATCCGCAGAGGGAAGATCAATCTTGTTGATGACCGGAATGATCTCCAGATTGTGTTCCAGCGCAAGATAAAGATTGGCAAGGGTCTGCGCCTCCACGCCCTGGCTTGCGTCAATCAGCAGCAGCGCGCCCTCGCAGGACGCCAGGGCCCGGGAAACTTCGTAACTGAAATCCACATGCCCGGGCGTGTCAATCAGGTTGAGAAAGTAAATTTTGCCGTCTTTTGCGGTATAGGGAAGGGTAATGGTGTGGCTTTTAATCGTGATACCCCTTTCCCGTTCAATATCCATAGAATCCAGAATCTGATCCTGAAAATCACGGTCAGCCACAATGTTTGCCGTCTGAATCAGACGGTCGGACAGCGTGGACTTGCCGTGATCAATATGCGCAATAATACTGAAATTTCTGATATTTTTCATATAATCAAAAGTAGGTTGACATGATCTGACTTTTTAAGTATGTTATACATTATGTATTGAGAAAGTCCACTTCTATCAGATTGTTGTGGATCATGTCAAGGCAGGTTTTAAATTTCAGGTTTCAGGCTTCAGGTTTCAGGTTTTAAGTTTTAAGAAATATGCCTGACACTTAACGCTTAAAACCTGAAACTTGAAACTTGAACTGCCGGGCGGTAAAAAAAAATGGAAATTCAGGTTTTAATTGTTGATGACGATGATGCGATATGCAGCACCATGAAAGAATTTATTGAAATGTCCGGCTATAGAGTCGAGTCGCTTTCCAGCGCCGAAGCTGCCGTTGAGTTTCTGAAAACAAACAGCGTTCAGATTGTCATAACAGATATAATGCTGCCCGGAAAGAGCGGTCTCGATCTGACCGCGATGATAAAGAAAATGTATAACACAGACGTCATTGTGATGACGGGGCACAGCACGGATGACTGTTACGAGGACGCCATCAACAAAGGTGCAAGCGATTTTATCTTTAAACCGATACGGCTGGGGGAACTGCTGATTCGGCTGAAAAAAGTATTAAAGGACCGCGAAGCGGCTGAAAAACACATACAGATGATTGCCGAACTGCAAACGCTGGCAATCACCGACGGGCTTACAAAGCTTTACAATTCAAGGCATTTCTATCAACAACTGAAATCGGAAATTCACAAGGCGGACACTTGCAATGCGCCCCTTTCGCTGCTGCTTTTGGACATAGATCATTTCAAACGCTACAACGACACTTACGGACATCTCAAAGGCGACAAGGCGCTGTTGGGCATCGGACAGACGATTCAGTCCTGTCTGAGAAAAAAAGATTCTGCTTACCGCTACGGAGGCGAAGAATTTACGGTGATCCTGCCGGAAACGCCGAAACAGGGCGCCAAAGTCGTTGCGCAGAGATTGCGAACCTGCATAGAAGCCAAAAAATTCTTTCCGGAACAGGGGAAGCCCGTCACCGTGACCGTCAGTATCGGCGTGACCGAATATGCGGGCAAAGAAGATGCTGCAACTTTTGTCGCCAGAGCGGATCGGGCGATGTTTGCATCCAAACAGAAAGGGCGGAACACGATGACGGTTATAGACAAGTGAAGAAAAAATATCATTGCAGGTTCTGAGAACTCGCTTCGCTCGCCCCCCAAAACTCACAATAGAACCTGCAATGAAGCAGATTCGCTCCGCTCCCCCCTTTAAAAAACTGCTTATTTCATCGTTATTCTCAAACAACCCAGAATCTTATCCGTCTGATAACCATCTTCTGTCTGACATAACCCTCCCCGCCCAAACACCGCCCCGAATCCGACCTTGCGACCATTCCCGAAAAACACCGCAAGCGTTTTTTCGCTGTATTTTCAAAATCTCATCCGACATTTGCTCAGGCTGATTACTGCTCCGGCAGTTCAATCATAAACCTTGCGCCGCAGGGAATGTTATCCTGCACATTGATTTTGTCGCTGTGATCTCCCCCGCAATCGAACTCACAGCCGCAAGCCCCGGCTCCATGCTGTGGGTTTTCGTGGAAAAATAAGGCTCGAACAGACGGGTTTTGTCCTCGTCCGAAATGCCGGTGCCGTGTTTGCGGACAGCGGCGATGCGGCTGTCATTTTTTTTGAAAATTTAACTTGACATCTGTTCAGGCTTTGCTGTAAATGATGATTTTATAAATTCTGCAATTATTTTGAATGACAGCGTTGTGAGACAGCACTGAGAAAAATCGGAAATAAAATTCAGCGTTAACATAGTCATCGTCTCAACTGAAACCGCCGATTTTCCGACCGTGCAGACGGAGAATCCGGAGGCGGAACGGCCTGTGCGGCATCAAAATTGCATTTTCCGCATAACATCCGATTTTTCATGTCAGCCGGAAACCGGCTGATACACCTT
>DZCT01000529.1 GCA_022736535.1 Desulfatirhabdium butyrativorans
TTTCTGGATTGAACACATCAAACGCTTTACCGCGCAGGACGCGCAGCATTCAGAGCCGTTCTGGTTTTTCATTCCCGGCTTGATAGGCGGCGCATTGCCGTGGACAGCGCTCTTTCCTGCTGTTATCTCAGGCTTAAAAGAGACAAGTTTCAAGCACCCGCTGAATCGTTTTGCCTTATGCTGGTTTGTCTTTCCCTTTCTGTTTTTCTCAGCGTCAAGCGGCAAACTTTTGACTTATATTCTGCCCTGTTTTGCGCCCTTGGCAATTCTTATCACCGTCGGCTTGACGAGCTATATTGAAAGCGGAAGGAAAAAAGCCTTTAACTCAGGTTTATGGCTTCTTGCGGGATTGGCAGCGATTGTCGCCGTAGTTCTTATTTTCAACCAGATCACCGGCTTTCCGGGCGTCACCGCATACCGAGAGGGAGAGACATGGAAATGGCTCGTCGGCACCGCGGCATTGCTGATATGGGCGAGTCTGCTGGCGTTTGCCGCAAAGCAGTCCGAGTTCCGAAAAAAACTTGTACTATACTGCGCCGCGCCGTTGTTTCTGCTGTGCTGTGTGCATTTTATTCTTCCCGCTCAGACCGTTGCGAGAAAAGCCCCCGGCGAATTTCTCATGACTCATGCAAAAGAGATACAGCCGGACACGGTTATCGTATCTCATGAAACCGCCCTGCACGCGGTCTGCTGGTTTTATAAGCGGAATGATGTTTATCTTCTCGTGAATCCCGGCGAACTGGAATACGGATTGAGCTATGAGGATTCAAAACACCGCCTTTTAGACCCGAAGCAGTTCGGAGCACTTGTCAGCGCAAATGCGGGAAAGCGGCAGGTCGTGCTGATTTCCAAGATGAGAGATTATCGGAGATATAAAGATCAGCTCCCGAAACCTGTCTCGGAAGATGATAACGGCGGGTTTGTGTTTGCCCGATTTTAACAGATGTTATCACATCTGAATGTCTCGCAAAGGTCGCAAAGAGCGCAAAGATCACGAAGATCACGAAGATTAAGCGATTACTGAAACTCCGATTCTCTTTTTCTTTGCGTACTTTGCGACCTTTGCGAGAACTCTTTACTTCCGATACAGCAGACTGTCATTTCGAGCGCAGCGAGAAATCTCTTCTTGACGGCATCGCTTTCAGATGATATGTAAGGTACAAGTTTTGAGCGTATAATCATTTCGTCAGAAATAAGAAAGGCAGCTATATGAAAGATAAATTTGACAAATTTGCTCATGAATTGCAGGAGCAGATTTTTGAGGAAACCAAAGAAGCATTCGGAGAAATCGCCTATCAGCGATGGCGGTATCCGCTTTATTTGGAAGCAATGGAGAATCCCGACGGTCATGCGAATGTGAGGGGCGGCTGCGGCGATGCCATTGAAATTTTTCTTAAATTTGAAAACGACCGGGTGAAAAAAGCTTCGTTTCAGATTGACGGCTGCGGCTCAAGTTTAGTCTGCGGCTCATTTGCGGCGGAAATGGCTTTCGGCAAAACCGCCGCCGAAGTCCTTGAAATTACGGGCGACCATATTTTGGAGAAACTGGAAACATTTCCTGAAGAAAACGAACACTGCGCTTTTCTCGCGGCAAAGTCGTTGCATCAGGCAGTAAATGATTATAAACAGAAGCGTTAAGCTTTCTTACCACGAATGAACACGAATTTCTTCACGAATGAAACACACGAATTTTTTTGTAAATTAAGATTCATTCGTGAAAAATTTGTGAGAAATTCGTGTCCATTCGTGGCAATTTTTTTTAAGGGAGTTATTATGATTATCAGCATTGCCAGCGGAAAGGGCGGGACAGGAAAAACCACCGTTGCAGTCAATCTGGCGATGGCAGCAGGGACAGATGTTCAACTCTTGGATTGCGATGTGGAAGAACCCAATGCCCATCTTTTTATCAATCCGACATTTGAGACAACTGAAACTGTCACCACGCCTGTTCCCGAAATCGCCGAAGAAAAATGTACGTTCTGCGCAAAATGTGAGGAAATATGCCGATTCAAAGCCATTGTAGTGATCGGCAAAAGTATTCTGGCATTTCCCGAACTTTGCCACAGTTGCGGCGGATGTATGGCGGTCTGCCCTGAAAAAGCCATTACAGAAGGCGCTCGCGAACTGGGAGTCATCCGAACCGGCAGACGCAACGGCTTGGAATTTGTTCACGGAAGATTAAAAATCGGTGAAGCCATGTCGCCGCCTCTGATTAAAAAGGTGCGTTCTTTTTCAAAGCCTGACAAACTCGTCATCATTGATGCGCCGCCGGGAACTTCCTGTCCGGTGATCGCAGCGATGAGACAAACAGATTTTGTGCTGTTGGTCACGGAGCCTACGCCTTTCGGTCTGCACGATCTGAAACTCGCTGTCGGCGCGGTGGATATACTCGGAATCCCGCGGGGACTCGTCATCAACCGCTCGGATATGGGAGATGATAAGGTCAGGGCTTATGCAGCGGACATCGGAATGCCGATTCTGATGGAAATTCCCTTTGACCGGCGCATTGCCGAAGCCTATTCAAGAGGCGAAATACTCATTGAGGCAATCCCTGAACTGAAAGCGGCATTTTTCAATCTGTATCAGAAAATTAAAGCGATTACAGCACCGAAGGAGGCAAAATGAAAGAACTGATTGTCATCAGCGGAAAAGGCGGCACCGGCAAAACCAGCGTTGTTTCTGCCTTTGCCTCATTGGCTGAAAACAAAGTGCTGTGTGATGCGGATGTGGACGCGGCAGACCTTCATCTCATTATGAATCCCGATGTGAGACAACGGCATGATTTTCAAAGCGGAAATACAGCAGTCATTGTCCCGGAGAAATGCACACAGTGCGGATTGTGCCGGGATTTGTGCCGATGGAATGCCATCACGGAAGATTTTACGGTGGACGCCATCGCGTGCGAAGGCTGCGGCGTGTGTGTGTATTTCTGTCCTGAAAAAGCCATTGATTTTCCGATAAATACCTGCGGAGAATGGTTTATCTCCGAGACCCGTTTCGGACCGATGGTTCATGCACAGCTCGGTATTGCGGAAGAAAATTCCGGCAAATTAGTCTCACTTGTGCGGAGAGAAGCCAGACATCTCGCGGAAGAAAAACATCTTGATCTGATGCTCACAGACGGTCCTCCGGGAATCGGCTGCCCGGTGATTGCCTCTATCGGCGGCGCGGACGCGGTGCTGGTTGTCACCGAACCCACTGTTTCCGGCATACACGACATGGAAAGAG
>DZCT01000073.1:0-11592 GCA_022736535.1 Desulfatirhabdium butyrativorans
AATATAATAATTATCTGTATTATAAAGTAATCACCGATACTATATCACTACCCAATTTCCATATCCAGATCGCGGACCAGAGTACTGATTTTTTCCGCCATCACATCGAAGGTTTTTCCCAACTGCCCCAGTTCATCCCTGCCGATGATGTTTACTCGTGCGGACAGATTCCCTTTGTGCAATTCAAGAGCGGTTTCGGTCAGGCGGTCAACACGGACGGTAATGCTCCGCGCTGTCATGAATACAAAAACCGCGCTCAGCCCGGTCAGGATAATTCCCATCATAACCAGCATAAGCCGCAGTCGGATAACAGGAACAAAAGCCTCGTCAATTTCCTGTTCGACCAGTATTCCCCAGCCTTTTGCCGAGACAGGCGCGTAAGCTCCGACCACTTTTCTGCCCCGATAATCATAATAAATGCTTACCCCGGTTCTGCCTGCCTGCAATTCCCGGGAGCCGAATGTATCTATCCTAAGTTCCAATTCTGTCTGATTCCGAATCACATTTTCGGCTTTTAATTCCGGCGTAAAACGGGAAGGCGTGATAAAATAACTCCGCCTGTCCACCATATACACATCTCCGGTGTTTCCGATTTGTGATTCTGCAAGCCATGCTCCCATAATTTTTGTAGTTACAGCCGTACCGGTTATTCTCACAACCTCACCATTTTCAAATACCGGCGCTGCCATGACAATAATAAATCCTTCCGTTCCTTCCTTGGATAATATCACATCTGATATGACAGGACAGTGACATATCATGACCTGCCTGAAATAATCACGGTCTGAGAAACTGACAGAATTTTTGATTGTATATTCGACCGGCCTGATGTCCTCAGCAACAACACTGCCGTCAGCTTTGAAAACCTTTATGGACATATAGTTCGGTCTTTGTCTGATAACTCTCCTGAGGTATGTGTAAACCCTGTCCCGGTCTGTTGACCGCACATCATCCATCTCGGCAATCAGTTGTATATCCCTGACGTAGCTTTCCAGCATCAGGTCAATCCGTTTTGCCTGAATCTGAGCAATCCGTTTCAATTCATTCATAATCCGTTCTTCCAAAGACCGCCGCGCCTGCCTGTATGAGAATCCGATGCCTGTCATAAGAATAAATAACAGTATCAGACACATGACAAGCATTTTGCCCCGCATGGATGAAAAAAAACTCACTTGATTCTTCATGGATAATACGCTCCTTTTTCTTTGCGGATTAAAAATTAAAGTTAATTTAACGCCATCTGCAACTTTTTTCAGCGGTCTGAAATTACCCCTTTTTTCACAGGGGCAGGCGTCATTCCCGCGTAAGCGGGAATGACGAAAAAAAGTTGCACATCACGCTAATTTATTTCAACCCGAAGCCGATGCCCGTCACATCATCCTGCCGGTGATGCGCGCCTCTGTGTCTGTCATAAGCCTCGGTCAGCATCCGCCGCTGTTTCTCAAATGGTTCGGCGGAAATTTCTCTGAGCAGATTTTTGAAACGGGCGGTTCCGAAGCGTCTGCGTTTTTCTCCGCCGCCCATCTGGTCTGTAAAGCCGTCGGTAAAGAGATAAAAAGACATGCCGCTTTCAATGCTGACCGTATGGGCGGTGAAATCGAAATTCAGGTCCGAGCGTCTGTAGCCGATGCTTTCCCGGTCGCCTTTGATGACATTTATTTCGCCTTTGTGAACATAATACAGCGGCATTTTTGCGCCGGAAAAGGTGAGGATTGGGAATTGAGAATTGAGAATTGAGAATTGAGAATCGGGGCGTGAGACAAAACATACCGCCGCGTCCAAGCCGTCATCCGAGAGCGCGTATTTTGTATCCTGATGGAGCATTCCTTTGACAAAGGCATTGAGCCGTTTCAGGATTTCCGCCGGATCGTGGCACCTTTCGTCCCGGATGATTTTTCTCAGTCCCGAAGACGCGATCATGGTCATAAATGCCCCGGGAACCCCGTGTCCCGTGCAGTCAACAACGGCAATGATAAAACCGTCTTCAAGCCGCTCCGCAAAGAAAATGTCTCCGCCCACAATGTCTCTCGGCTCCCAGATAAAAAAGCTCTCCGGCAGAAATTTTTTCACCTCGCTGATATTGGGCAGAAGCGAATCCTGAATAGATTTGGCATATTGGATGCTTGACATGATTTTTTTGTTTGCCTCTTCCGCAATCTGACGCTGCAATTCCGCTTCTTCTTTTTCCTTATGCTCTGTAATGTCAATCGCCGAGCCTTCCGTGTAAAGCGCTTTTCCCCCGCCGTCCGTCACAATGCGGGCAGACAGCGACACCCATATCGCTGTGTTGTCTTTGCGAAGGAATTGCGTTTCAAATCCGATGATTCTGCCTTCTCTTTTTATAATATCAAGAAGCTGTCTGCGATGTTCGGGATTCACGTAAGTCTGATCCGTAATTTTATAGCCGGACGCGAGCATGTCTTCCGGAGAATTATATCCCATCATTTTTGCCATCGAGGGATTCAGATTGACAACACTTCCGTCAGGTCTGATCTGAAAAATGCCCTCCACAGCGTTTTTGAAAATGCCCCGGTATTTTTTTTCCGCTTCTTTCAGGGCAAGATGATTTTCCTGCAACCTGTCCGCCATCTCGTTGAAAACAGAGGCAAGCATTCCGATTTCATCCTGACGGTTCACATCCACCCGCTGATTCATGTCGCCTTCGGAAATCAGTCTGATGGTGTGAATCAGCTTGAAGACGGGGCTGGTCACTTTGTCTGAGAAAAAGACCGCGCTCCACACGCCGAAGCCCGAAGCGAGAAGACTCATGATAACAGACAGAGAGACAAGATAACTGACCGCTTCACGGATGTCGTTGACAGAAGCCGCGCCGATGAGTGTCAGAGAATAATCCCGCAAGAGCTGTTTTCTGAGAACAATAGAGCGGTAGCGGTTCGGAATGTCTGAAAATTTTTTCCACTGAGCCGCTGCCTCGGAAAAATACTGCTTTTCGCTTTCCGCTCCCGCAGGTTTTGCCACTGCCATATCGCCTGAGATATTTTGGGCAGCCATTGAAATAAAACCCCGTCTGCCGATTTGAATTTTGCCGAAAAGCCTGTTGTTCATCGTCTCCATATCAAGCATCAGAACGATGAATTTCGGGGCTGCCGCAATGCCGTTTTTGACAACCCGGCGTTTGATAATGATAACATCTTTGTTTAATTCTGAATTGAACTGATTCAGATTGGCGGCAAAGATTCCCTTTTCCGGCGCGGAGAGCAGCATTTTCATTCCCCGGGGATTTCCATCCGAATCCTCGGAAAATTCAAATGCGTCAGAGTCGTTATAGACAATTTCCTCCGCCTCGATTAAAAAAATGTTTGAAATCCAGGGTTCTTTTTCTCTGATTTTTGAAAAATACTCCCTCAGACTCGGCACAAAAACCATTGCCAGCGCGGGGTCGCCGAAAACCGCATCGGTCAGCGGATTGGAAGACCAGATATCTAAACTGACTTCACGGGCTTTCATAAACTCGGAAAGCATTTCCGCACATTGAGACAGACTTTGGGAAAGCTGTCTTTCGGATTCCTCTTTCAGAAGTCTGGCAGAGGTCAGCGCGGTTGCCGAAGTCAGAACAAATACGACTGTCAGGACGATGCCGACCGTTATGATGATGAATCTGGCTTTGATGGAATGTCTCAACATCTGAATCATAAGTTATCCTCTTGTGTCGGGTTATTTTGAAGAACGGTGCGGGGACATACCGTCGGTGTTCTTACGGGCAATGACAGACGAATCGGCAGTGCAGGTACAGTCTGAAAATGAACTCTCTCCGCCGTCTGCTTCTGTCATTTCGACCGAAGGGAGAAATCTTCATAACGGTATGAGTTACGCAGTTGTTGAATCGGAGCCGCGAGCGTAAGCGGGTGAGTGTTTTTTCAGTTCGCTCACGCTCGCCGCTCTGAGTCAACTGTGTAACTCCTAAACGGAGGAAAGATTTCTCGCTACGCTCGAAATGACAGTGGCTACTCCGGAGTGCTAAAATGAAATTTTAGCAACAGTGCACAGATTGTCATGCCGATGCCCCTACTTTGTCGCCCGAATGATGCTGATGAATTTATTCAGCGTGAGTCCGAAATATTTTTCCCAAATCCTGTTCAGAACCGAGGCGTCGGAGCGGTTTTCATCAAAAAATTTCTGCACCGCCGCCTGAAGGTCTTTGTCGTCTTTGCAAAATGCCCAGCCGATTTCGTCTGTGTGACCTACCGGAAAAGCCACAGCCGCATCTTTGAGTTTGTTGCGGATGATCCATATTGCCTTGTCCGCGTCAATCAGAGTGAAATCTGCTTTGCCCGCCATTACATACTCAGTGGCTTCTTCATCAGAATGAGCAAATTCAAATTTTACCAGATTTTTCTGATAAACCGTCTGATTCTGCTCCTGAATCCATGTATAGTAAGAGGTATTCAAAACCACGGATACGCACTTTCCGGACAGATCGGCGGCTGTTTTAAATGCCGCTTTTTTGGATTTATGGATAATCACCATCATCCGGCTCGGAAAGACCGTGACAAAATCCATTTTCTTTGAGCGCCATTCGTTTTTTGTCAGATTTGACGGAAAAATATCGCATTTTCCCGATGCCAAAAGCTCAGGAGAATATTCTGCTTCATAGACGGTTTTTCCCTCTTTGTTGTAAAACTGTTCATCCCATTCGATTTTGATAAAACGCGGCTTTATATCGCTTCCCAGAGTCTCTGCAAAGGCTGACACTTCTTCGCAGACGGGCCCGCTGAATACACAGTTTTCATTGCAATCCGCGGGTTCTGCGGTTGCCACGGAGAGATCAGGCGTGATACAGACACGAATTTCTTTGGATGCTCTGATCGCTTCCAGAGACCTTGCCTGAACATTGCCGACCCTTACCATTCCGAGCAGAGCAATCATGCCTGTCAGAAAAACCAGTTTCATAAGATGTTGTATGTTCTTCATAATGACTCCTTTTTTATTGAATGTTGGGTAGTGGTGTAGAATAGGTGATGAACCCTGTCCCTGTCATTCTGAACCGAAGCCCTGAGCGGAGCGAAGGGTCAGTGAAGAATCTGTTATTATAACAGCGTATTATGAAAAAAAGGGATTCTTCGCTCCGCTCAGAATGACACCCTGCGATCACCTCTGCTACACCACTACCGAATGTTGCTGTCGTTCCGAGTGAAGCGAAGAATTTTTAAGATTTGTCCCTTCTGCCGAAATGACAATACGGGACGGTCGAGATGATTCTCGTTCCCACGCTCTGCGTGGGAATGCCGTCAAGTTGACAATTTCGTACAATTTCGTAGGTCGGGGTGAGCTTGCGAACCCCGACACCTGCCGGATGATGTCGGGGTTCGCAGCATTGTTGGGGTTCGCAAGCTCACCCCAACCTACAACATTTTTTTCATTTTTCTCTTAACTTAACGGCATTGACGCGGAGCGTGGTAACGAGAACGGAAAGGGGGGAGCCGAAAACACCCCGCCTCTCAGCTACTTAATCGAGAGCATCAATGCGATAAACTCTGTCAGGCTTCGCCCGAAATAATTCTTCCAGATCGTGTTCAGCACAGACTCAGGATTTCCCCGCTGCGCGTCAAAAAATTTCTGAGCGGCTGCCTGAAGGTCTTTGTCGTTTTTGCGAAATCCCCATCCGATTTCCTCCGTGGGTCCCACCGGAAACACCACAACAGAATCTTTGATGTCATTGCGGGTTCCCCAGATGGCAACATCCGCATCAGTGAGAAGAAAGGCGTCTCTTCCGGCATTCACCGCCTTTCTTGCCGGTGTTTCAAGCATGAACTCGATTTTGACCGGATTCCCCGCGTAAACTGTTCTGTTCTGCTCCTCCATCCATGTCTGATAAGAAGTGTCCTTTTCCACAAGTACGGTTTTGCCGGCAAGGTCTGCCGGAGTTTTGAACTCCTTTTTCCGGGATTTGTGGACAATCACCATCATGCGGCTCGGATGCAGCGTGACAATGTCCATTTTTTTCTCGCGCCAGTCGGTTTTTGTCAGATTGTTGGGATAAACATCGCATAAGCCCGAAGCCAACAGTTCCGGCGTATAACTGTCTTCTATAACCGTTTTGCCTTCTTTGTTGAAAAACTGCTCATCCCAATCCACCCGGAGAAATTTCGGCTGAATACCGTCTCCGAGACTTTTGGCAAACTCAATACTTTCTTCATAGAAAATGCCGCTGAATTTGCAGTCTTCCCGGCAGTCTTCCGGCGATTCCAGCTTCACAAACGGCTCATAAGGGTAGGCAATGCAGATGCGGATTTCTTTTGTCTGTCTGATCTCTTCAAGACTTCTGGCATGAGAAACATCAGCCTGCCCGTATTCGGCAATCACAAAGACTGCCAAAGCCGTCACCCAGAATTTAAAAGCGTTGATCTTCATAACTCCTCCTTTTTTTATTTTGTTTTTATATCTTATCCTGCTGAAAATTGCAGACAGGGACTTTTAAAAAATGTTTTTATCCGATATATCAGGTAAAAGTCAAATATGAATTGAATGGTGCCGGGAACATATCTGTTTTTCTTGCTTGACACATCAGCATTATTTCTATATTTTATATATGTTTTACGGTCTGTCCGAGATGCGGCTGTCTCCGCCCTGATGAAAGAAAGTTCTTACCGGAAATGAAAGAATATTTTTATATAGCAGTCAGTTCGGCATTCGGTCTGGGTTTATCCCCTATAGCCCCCGGCACTTTGGGCGCGCTCTCAGGCGTCCTGTTTCATATTCTTATCGTGCTTTTTCTGCCGATAAAAATGCAGTGGCTGTCGCTGGTTGCCGTATTTGTCCTTGTCTGCATCGCCAATCATCTGCTGACGCCCTGGGCGGAAACATACTGGCAATGCAGCGATCCCAAGCATTTTGTGCTGGATGAGGTTGCCGGGTATTTGCTGATACCGATTATCTTCCGGGGCGGCGAATTATGGAAAGTGGCGCTCTGGGGCTTTTTTTTATTCAGAATTTTTGATGTGTTCAAGCTGATACCGCCGGCGAAATATATTGACCGGAATATGCACGGTCCCTGGGGAATCCTCTTGGATGATCTTGTCAGCGCGGGCTATGCCGCATTGATAATGTACGGCATTCGCTGGATAAAACCGGAATTGCTGTTGTAGGGTGGGCTTTGCCCACCATATTCTTTTAATCGGTGGGCTGAAGCCCACCCTACATCTCCGTCAGGTTTTTCCTTGAAAAAAGCGATAGCTATGGGTAAAAATCTGTGTCTTGCTGAAGCCCACCCTACTGTTGTAGTTGTAGGGTGGGCTTTGCCCACCATATTCTTTTAATCGGTGGGCTGAAGCCCACCCTACATCTCCGTCAGGTTTTTCCTCTCACCGAAGAGGTGAGGGTTTAAACACCGATAGGCGTTTTAAGTATTTTTTAACAAGGAGGTAATGTGTGATTAAAATCACAGGTCTTACGGAAAGAGAAGTTGAAGCATCAAGGCTTAAACACGGCACAAATCAGATTGCCGCTCAGGAAACAGAAACTTTCTGGGATAAACTCAAGGACAATCTGAAAGATCCGATGATTATCATTCTGATGGTGGCGCTGGTCATTGTGGTGCTTCTTGCCGTTTTCGGATATTCCGAATGGTATGAAGGCGTGGGAATTGCCGCGGCTGTCGCGCTTGCCGCGCTGGTCTCCACCGGTTCGGAATTTAAAAATGAGCAGACCTTTCAGAAACTTCAGGAAGAAGCATCCAAAATATTTCTCAATGTCTTTCGCGGGGACGCGCTGAAAATCATCGGCATTGACGATATTGTGGTGGGCGATAAAGTGTTTTTGCAGCCGGGCGATAAAATTCCGGCAGACGGCAAGCTGGTTCAGGGAAAAATCCGTGTGAGTCAGGCCATGCTCACCGGCGAACCGGAGCCGGTCACCAAAACCCCCGGCAATACTGTTGACGGGGGACTGGAAAATCCGCATATCGTGTATCGCGGCACGGTTGTGGAAGACGGCGAAGCGGTCATGGAAGTGGATATGGTGGGGCAGCATACCCTTTTCGGTCAACTGGCAAAAGATTTGAAAGTGGAGGAACGCGTCGGTCCCCTGCGCATAAAACTTGCCAAACTGGCTGATGCGATTGCCAAATTCGGCTATATCGGTTCAACCTGCATTGCGCTCGCGTTTATGTTCAAAGTCATTTATCTCGATCATGCAGGCAATATGAGCCTGTATTTTTCCAATTTCGGAATAGTGATAAAAGATGTGGTCACCGCGCTGATTCTTGCCGTCATCATTATCGTGGTTGCCGTACCTGAAGGACTTCCGATGATGATCGCCATCGTGCTGGCGCAGAATATGCGGAAACTTCTGAAATCAAATGTGCTGGTCCGGCAACTGCTCGGCATTGAAACAGCCGGAAGTCTGAACATCCTTTTCAGCGATAAAACCGGCACGATCACGCAGGGACAGTTGGAGCCTGTGGGATTTCTTTCGGTAAACGAGGCTGATGAAAAACATCTGAATATTTACAAAACCTTTGACGACATGCCGGAGAAACTCCGGGAATTGGTGAATATTTCTTTCCGGGAAAACACCTCCTGCGTGGTGAATCCCAAAGCGGAAAACGAGGCAGAGCGCATTCTGGGCGGCAACAGCACGGAAAGGGCTTTGCTCCGGTTTGTCAAAGCCGACAAAAACGGCTATGCTTCGGAAGGAATGAGCCAGCTTTCGCAGGTGCTTTTCAGTTCGGTCCGGAAATATTCCGCATCCCGCATGAAAATGAAAGACGGCGCGGAGATTTCTTTTGTAAAAGGCGCGGCGGAAAAAATTCTGGCAGAATGTTCCGCATATTACGATGTTCAGGGCAATATTCTGCCCTTGTCCCAAAAAACAAAAGACCTGCTTTCCGCTGAAATGGACCGGAAAGCCGAAGACGGATTTCGGATCATCGGGACCGCCACCTCGGAAAAAGAAGTTTCGGATGCGGGTCTGCCTGAAAATCTGGCATTGCTGGGATTCAGCCTGATTCGGGATGATCTGCGCCCGGATTCCAAACCCGCGATTGAAACTTTGCAGAGAGCCGGCATTCATGTGGTCATGCTCACCGGAGACCGGCACGGCACGGCGGTTGCCATTGCCAAAGATGCGGGGCTGATCACTTCGGATAAAGATGTGGCGGTTGAATCTTCGGAAATGGGAAAGCTTTCCGACGAGGAAGTGAAAATGCTGATTCCGAATCTGAAAGTCGTTTCCCGCTGTCTGCCCCAGGATAAAACCCGTTTGGTGAAATTAGCTCAGGAACTGGGGCTTGTGGTGGGAATGACCGGAGACGGCGTGAATGACAGTCCCGCGTTGAGCAACGCGGACATCGGTTTCGGTCTGGGCAGCGGCACGGAAGTGGCAAAAGAAGCCTCGGATATTGTCATTCTCGACGACCGGATCCGCTCCATTGCCAACGCCGTGCATTACGGCAGGACCATTTACCGCTCCATACAGAAATTTATCACTTTCCAGCTCACGGTAAATGTCAGTGCGATTACGATTGCCTTTCTCGGACCCTTTCTGGGCTTTGAACTTCCGCTGACGGTAATCCAACTGCTCTGGGTGAATCTCATCATGGATACGCTGGCAGCGCTGGCATTCAGCGGTGAGCCGCCCCTTGACAAACACATGGAAGAAAAACCCAAAGACAGAGAAGAAAAACTGATTACCAGGGGCATGTGGGCGTCCATTCTGTGCAACGGCATTTTCATTGCAGCGCTGGCGGTATTTTTCCTTAAAAGCGAATGGGTCCGCTCTCTTTTCACCCGTCCCGGAACACCGGACAATCTGAATGAAATCGTGTTTCTGACAGCCTTTTTCGGCATCTTTGTTTTTATCAACAATTTTAACAAATTCAATGTCCGTGTGGAAGAAATCAATCTGTTTGACCATATTTTCGAGAACAAAGGATTTCTGGAAGTTGTGGGAATGATATTTGTGATTCATCTTCTGATCACCTATTTCGGCGGAAATATGTTTCGCACCACGCCGCTTGAGTTCAAAGAATGGATATATATTGTTCTGTTTTCTGCATCCATTGTTCCCTTTGATCTGGCGAGAAAGTATATTTGCAGGGGGTTGGATTAATCGGATTTGAGGTTCGAGGTTCGGGGTACGAGGTCAGAGGCGGCACCCCGAACCTCTGACCTCAAACCCCTCACCTTAATTTTTTTTTTAGCGAATTGAAAATGAAGTTCCAAACAGGCAGAAAAACAAAAGTCGGCAGAAACGATTACTGTCCCTGCGGCAGCGGTCTCAAATATAAAAAATGCTGTCTTTTCAAGCAGAAGCCGGATATCGAAAATATTAAAGAGTTCTATCAGAAGCAGTATAAAATCCGACTGAAAGAAAAAAAAGACATTGAAGGCATCCGAAAAGCAGGAAAATTGGTGCTGGCAGCCCTTGATCTCGCGGAAGCGGCAATAGGTCCGGGAGTGAAAACAGAGGAAATCAACACGCTTGTCCATGAATTTACCGTTAAAAACAAGGCGGTTCCCGCGCCTTTGCATTACCGGGGTTATCCGAAAAGCGTGTGTGTGTCTGTGAATGAAGTCATCTGTCACGGAATCCCCGGCGACAGGATATTGAATGAGGGAGACATCGTAAATGTGGATGTGACCACCATTTTGGACGGATATTATGCTGACGCCAACAAAACCTTTTTTGTGGGAACGCCCGGCGAAGATGCCAAAAAGATTGTGGAAATCGCCAAAAAAAGCATGAAAGTCGGTATTTCGACGGTTCGTCCCGGGAACACGGTCGGAGATATAGGCTGGGCAATTCAGAATTATGCAGAGGGAAAAAGCGGCTCCGTGGTCAGGGAATTTGTGGGACACGGCGTGGGATTTGATTTTCATGAATCGCCCCAGATTCCGCATTACGGAAACAGAGGAGAGGGCATTATGCTGGTGCCGGGGATGGTCTTTACGGTTGAGCCGATGATTAATCTGGGCAGCAAAGACCTGCGGATTCTGAAAGACAAATGGACTGCCGTTACTAAAGACGGTTCGCTGTCCGCACAGTTTGAGCAGACCGTACTCGTCACGGAAGAGGGCGTTGAAAGTCTCACGCCTTATGATTGAGAATTGAGAAGTGAGAAATAAGCAGGCGGCAGGTGACAGCCTCGATAGAGGCGAAATATTTGTAGCAGCGAAATATTTGCAGGGATTAAATGGGAAATATAGAAGAGCAGATTCTCAGAGCATCGAAAGAGATTATTGTCAAATTCATTGAAACCGGAAGAGTGTCTCCGACGAGTTTTTCTGAAACATTTAAAAATATTTATGACACCATCGAAGAAGCCGTAAAGGGTCCGAGAACGGAACCCCCCCGGCAGCAAAGCGGAGACAACTCTCAGACCGGAAATTGAAAGGAAAAAAATATTTCCCACAGAGTTCACAGAGGGTTTTCCCACAGAGTTCACAGAGTTTTTTTTAAAATCTCTGTGTTCTCTGTGGTTTTTTTCCTCTCTGTGTCCTCTGTGGGAAACCGATTGCGGGAAAATATTTCCCACAGAGTTCACAGAGGGTTTTTTAAACTCTCTGTGTTCTCTGTGGTTTTTTCCTCTCTGTGTCCTCTGTGGGAAACCGATTGCGGGAAAATATTTCCCAC
>DZCT01000073.1:11692-15091 GCA_022736535.1 Desulfatirhabdium butyrativorans
TTCTCTGTGGTTTTTTCCTCTCTGTGTCCTCTGTGGGAAACCGATTGCGGGAAAAAAACTATGGAAAGGAAAGGAGTATTGTTTTATGAAACTTAACAAACTGATGGTTTTTCTTTTGGCAGGCTGTGTTTTGTCTTTCATGCCAATGGCGCAGTGCGCTGAGAATCCGGCACAAAGCACTGTTTCTGAAACGCAAAGCAGCCCGGTCGCCTTTGTTCCGGAGGAAAGTTTTGAGTTTGCGCCTTCGGCAGAAGGTCTTGAGGTCACTCATAATTTCATCGTAAAAAACAGAGGCAACGGTCCCCTGAAAATTGAAAACGTCAAAACCGGCTGAGGCTGCGCGGCAACCTCTTATACAAAAGAGGAAATCCCTCCCGGGAGCGAGGGAATCGTCGCAATCAGAGTAACCACAGACGGATACGGCGGCAAGAGACTGAGCAAAGCAGCGACAGTTTTTACGAATGATAAAAATAATCCGAGAATTACGCTGACGATTTCGGGTCCGGTGGAAAAAGTTGTCACCATTATGCCTTCAAATCGGGTCAGCCTCAACGGAACAGCCGGACAGAAAATAAGCTCGGCTGTCACGATTATCCCTGAACCCAACTATGCGTTCAAAATTCTTGAATCCCATGCTGTAAAAGGCAAAGACATTGCCTTTAAGCTGGAGGAAGTGAAAAAAGAAAACCGCTCGGAGTATGTCGTGACTGTCGAAAATCTGAAGAAGGAGAGCGGCAGATATTATGACACGGTGATGCTGAAGACCGACAGCAAAGTTCAGAAGGAAATCAAGATAAATGTTTACGGCAACATCACTGATGCCAAATCTGAAGGCGGCGGCGATGCGCCGAAGGGCTGATATTGATCTGTATTAAGGTTAGGGGTTAGGGGTCAGAGGTCAGGGGTTCTCGACAAACTAAGTTTCTTTAAGAAACTTAGTTTGTTCAGCCCCGCAAAAATTTCATTTTTCTGCTCCGGAGGTCTGCCTCTGCGGAAGATAATTCCACATGATGAAGCATAAATTTAAAGCAGTTATATTTGACTGTGACGGCGTGATGTTTGATACGATAAATGTGAACCGGTCTTTCTACAACCGGATACTGGCGCATTTTGACAAACCGCCCATGACGCCCCAACAACTGGCTTTTTCTCATCAGCACACCGTGTATGAGTCGCTTGCCAATCTCTTTGATGATGAAAAAATGCTTGAAGCCGCACATGATTATCGTAAGACTATGGACTACAATGATCTGATTAAAGAGATGATAATCGAGCCGCATCTCAAGCCTTTGCTCAAGACATTGAGACCCGAATACAAAACAGCAGTTGCCACCAATCGCACAGACACGATGGGGCGGGTTCTGTCCGAATTTGACCTTGAAAAAGATTTTGATATGGTTGTCAGCGCGCTGGACGTGGCGCATCCCAAACCCGCTCCGGATCCGCTCATCAAGATTCTGGAATATTTCAGCATCACACCTGACGAAGCCCTTTATGTGGGCGATTCGGAGGTGGATGAAAAAGCGGCAGCAGCAGCAAAGGTGCCGCTGGCTGCATACAGAAATCCCGCGCTTGAGGCTGCATTCCATATCTCCGGCTTGAATGAAATCGAAAATATTTTAAAGGGGGTCAGAGGTAAGTTGTGAGGAGTCAGAGTCACTGTCCGGAAACCGGCACCTCTGACCCCTGACCCCTAACCTCTTACCTAAAAAAATATGAATTTATCAGATTACTGCAATCGTTTCAGCGTTGATGAGAAAATCATCGGCTCGGTAATGTCCGAAGCATTGTCTTTCGGCGGCGACTACTGCGATCTGTTTTTTCAGCACAGTATTTCAAGTCATATCGGTCTGGAAGACAAAGCCGTGAACCGGGCCCACAGCCACATTGATTTCGGCGTAGGGATCCGCGTGCTGAAAGGCTCGCAGACCGGCTATTCCTTTACCGATGAAATGACGCTGAAAGCCATGAAAACAGCGGCAAAAACCGCGGCAAATATCGCAGACGCCGGCAAAAACATCGCGCCGCTTCAGTTGAAACTGCACAGGATTCCGAATTACTACCCTGTTGAAACATCATGGGAAGATGTTTCAGCAGATCAGAAAGTTCCGCTTTTGCAGGAAATAAACGACAAAGTATTTGCCGAAGATCAGCGGATCATCAAATGCAGTATCTCCCTTGCAGACGGAACCGCCTATATTCTCATTGCCACTTCCGACGGCAGAATTGTTTATGATTACAAACCCATGATGGATATTACCGTCAGTTGCACTGCCGAGCAGAACAGCAGGCGGGAGCAGAATTATTTCAAACTTTCGGGCAGATACGGCTTTGAATTTCTCACAGAGGAAAACCGGAAACGCCTGATAAAAGAGCCGGTTTCCCGAACCGTTGCCCTTTTCGATGCGATAAAGCCTGATGCCGGAGAAATGCCGGTGGTTCTTGCCGCGGGCCGTGCGGGCATTCTCCTGCATGAAGCCATCGGCCACGGCATGGAAGCGGATTTCAACCGCAAAAATCTTTCGATATTCTGCGACAAAATGAATCAGACGGTGGCGGAAAAATTCGTAACCATCGTGGATGACGGCACAAATCCCAATGCCCGGGGGACCGTCAATGCGGACGACGAGGGAAACGACACAGAAAAGACTTATCTTGTGGAAAACGGCATGCTGAGGAGCTATCTGCATGACCGCATCAGCGCGATACACTATAAAGTCAATCCTACCGGCAACGGTCGGCGTCAGTCCTTCCGTTTTGCCCCTCAGCCCCGCATGAGAAATACTTATATGCTGCCGGGACCCCATAAAAAAGAGGAAATCATCGGCAGCGTCAAAAAGGGGCTTTACGCGGAATCTTTTACCAACGGCGAGGTGCTGATCGGCGCGGGTGATTTCACTTTTTATGTGAAATCCGGCTATCTCATCGAAGACGGCAAACTGACAAGACCCGTGAAAGATGTCAATATTATCGGCAATGGTCCGGAAGTCTTACGCAACATTGTCATGGTCGGAGACGATCTGGAACTCGGCGAGGGCGGCGGCACTTGCGGCAAAAACGGACAGTGGGTGCCGGTGTCTCTGGGAATGCCCACGGTGAAAGTCTCCAAAATCACGGTCGGAGGGGTGGGAAGTGAGAAGTGACTCGCAAAGAAGATTCTTCACTGCGTTCAGAATGACATCTTTTCTTTGCGGTCTTGGCGTCTTTGCGAGAAATAAAAAGTCTCTCGCAAAGAACGCAGAGAACGCAAAGAAGATTCTTCACTGCGTTCAGAATGACATCTTTGCGTTCAGAATGACATCTTTTCTTTGCGGTCTTGGCGTCTTTGCGAGAAATAAAAAGTCTCTCGCAAAGAACGCAGAGAACGCAAAGAAGATTCTTCACTGCGTTCAGAATGAC
>DZCT01000074.1 GCA_022736535.1 Desulfatirhabdium butyrativorans
AAAACTGATTTAAGCGGAGCGGGATAAGCGCATTTTGAGTGTAAAAATTCAGCAGAAAATCAGATATTTTTTCGTTATCGTTTTGAACGATAACGGATTTCAGATTGAGAATATCTGTTTCTTCCTCAAGCCAGTCAAGATTATTGTTAATGAGTTCATTAATATGCATCAGCTCTCTCTCATGCAGTTCTGCTATCTGCTTTGCAAGAATGCACGGCTGACCGCCGCCGAACCCTCCGTAAATCTTTTTAACGGGATGACCGTTAATTGTCACAATTTCGCCGCTTAAAGTCAGTTCTCTGTTCATAAGCGTACCTCCTGTCTGCGATGTATCCTCTGTCATAAAAATGCTGGCAGATGGCGAGCGGCTTCGGCTGAAGATTCATTCACCGGAGCGGCAGCCTGTCCGCTGCAAGCGGGAGTTATGCCGGGTATTCAGCGCAATTCAGGAAACGAAACGCCCGCAAGCCGCCCAAAAATACTGCCGGGCTTAACCTCTGTTTTTTTATTCTGCCTTATGCTGATGTACAGTTTCTGATTCGGCTTTCAACTCATCTTCAATTTCTTTTTCAATATCTTCAATAGGATAACTGATTCCGCATTTCATCCGTCTGTCTAAAAAAGATTGAAAATATGAACTGTTGCGGAGAGTTTGCGCTTCTGCCTCAAAATCATCCGCACGGCTGAGTATAAACTCCTCTCCGTCTGCCAGCAGCAAAACAGATTCTTTCCGGGCAAAATTGAAAATCAGTGCCAGCCCGATTTTTTCTTTTTCAATATCTATCACTTTCATAGCGTTACCTCTTTGCCTCTGATATAAAGAATATTATGCTTTTTCATCCCGACAGAAATAACAATAACCGTAACAATATCATTATCCACCTGATAAAATATCCGATATCTGCCGACTCTCAACTCCCACGGCGCAAAAAGATTATCACGCAGCTTCTTCCGGTTTCTGGTTTCTTTCATCGGTTCATACAATAACTGCTCTTTGATGCCGGACAGAATTTCTTTTTGTTCCTGCGCTTTGAACCATGATAAATCCGTTTTTGCATCCTCTGTTATTTCGATTTTATATTTCATCAACTTTATTCGCTGCTGATAATTTTCTGATTTCTCGGACTTCTCGATGTTCTCAAACTCTTTTCACGGCAGTATCCTTTATTTCTGAAAGGCATGGCGACTGAATGCGGCGGCGGGGTTCGGCTGAAGATTCATTCACCGGAGCGGGAGCCTGTCCGGTTGCAGCGTTTTATGATCTCATACCAATTCGCTTTCGGCATTGATGTTTTTCCGCATCGTGAAGCGCATTTTTGACAGCGAATCGGTATCATATTCTTCTTTTCAGGACTTTGTAAAAATCCCCGCGTTTTCCGATCATCAGCACGGATACTGTCTTTATTCCTTCCTGAACAATATATGCAATCCGATAGTCCTGTTTCGCATACGCAAAATGATAAGAACGAATATCTCTCAGATCGCCGACAAGCGATTCTCCTTTCTGCGGCGCTGAAAGAATTTCCGGAATGTGTTCGGTTTCTATGACCTGACGCAGCTTGGAGTCAAGTTTTTTCAAATCTTTCTTAACCTGCGGATGATATTCGTCTTTATACATCGAAGACTTCTTCTCGTGTCATAAACTTTATGCTTTCGGAATCCAGGTCTTTCTTCCGCTTAATCAGTTCTTTTCCTTCTTCTGTCAGTAAGAGATAAAGCGTTTCAATCTCCTGACTGCTCATAGACTGAATTATCTGAGCAATATTATCCACTGATACATCAATCATCATCTGCGGCATAAAAAACCTCCATGCTGTTATTTTTCTGTAATATTTTCTCTATCAGATCAGATTGCAGTCATCTCGGCTTCAAGATAAGGCTCATGTTAAACGGCGACGGGCTGGCTTCGGCTGAAGATTCATTCACCGGAGCGGGAGCCTGTCCGGTTGCAAGCGGGGGTTGTGCCGGGGATTCAGCGCAATCAGGAAAGTGAAATGCACGCAAGCCGCCCGGAAACACTTCTTTCCGCCGTTTTATTTGGAACGGCATAACGCCTGAAATAAGGGCGGATGGTGATTTACGGAGGCGTTCAACTGAGAATCAGCCTCCATCCCCGCTTCATTTCGTGGCTATGCCTAAATTAATTATGACCAAGTTTTAATAATGAGGATTCAACATCAAAAGAAATCTCATTAAGCATTTTATAAATTGTCTGATGTATTGACTGATTGATTCTCTCCCAAGGAGAAAAGCTGATTAAATAGGTACCAGAACTCAAATAATCTGATTCATATCGTTTTTGTGAAATGAGCTTTTTTTGCTTATCGTAAAGAAATACAAATAAGCTTATTTTTGTTTCTGGAGTTATCGCAAAACCTAAATTTTTTAACTGATTATAGCGATAATCAAAATAAAAAATTTCGGGTCTGATAATGATGGAATAATCTTCTGTGTTTTCTAAATTATTGGAATGGTAAGCGCCTTCTTTAAATTTTTTTGAAAACACTTCTACAGAAATATTTTTTAATATTTCACCTATTTTAACATAGAGAGTAGTTGCACTGCCAGTAAAACTTGATGGTACTTGTGAATAGACTTTCTCATCCTGTTTTATTTCAGTATAAATCAAAGCTTTTCCATCAATCGTTTCAGAGATATGAGATAATTCACTGCTAATGTAATTGGGGTTATAGTTTACATGATGTGCACATCCATTCACAACAACCATCAAAACTAACAATACTAACATACTGAATTTATTAATTTTTTTATTCAAAATAATTCCTCTCATTAACAATAAGTTAAACTGAAGTCGGGACAAACGGAAATTCGCCTCAGTTTTCCCTGCCGACATACACTTTTTGCATATCGGCAGGGTTTCTATAACACTCCAAAATGCCAAAATTCCTACCGCCTGACAAATTCGGAAAAGGCACCAGTTCTCAGTGTATCTTTTCCAAATCTGCTTTCATTTTTATCATTCACTGTCAGTTTGTGTCAAGCAAATTCGGAAAACAGAAGCGTGTCGTTTCGATAGCGAAAATGCAATTTTCGCACTCCGGAGAGAGCGGAAAGATTTTCTTTCCGCAGGCTGGCGGCGGGGCGCCGTGTCCGCTGCAATGACAGCTTAGGTATTTTTTTTATGACTTCCAATCTGCTTGACTATCTCTTCAAACTCTTCATCGTCTTTTTGTTTATCATATTCAAGTCTTTTGAAATCGAACCGTTCATATTCTGTTACAGCAAGATTTTTTGCGATTTCCATTGAAATTTTACCGGCATTTCTGAGAATATCTTTTTTATTGAATTTGAGAAAAGCGTCCAATTTCTCTTTCCATTCTCTCATATAAACAGGCTGCCTTTGTTCTGCCTGCATTTCCGCATAATCAAGATACATCGTAACTATACGGTTAAGTTGCGATTATAAAAATTTGTCAGATATGATTTCCCGTCAGCGGCAGTTATTCGGAAATTCCGAATAACTGAATTTTCATTTAATTCAAATTCTTTAAATATATTCTTTATATGTTCGTTAATAGTCGGAACAGTTACCTGAAATAATTCTGACAGCATTTTTTGTGATAACCATACGGTTTCATTTTCCAGTCGGACTTCTAT
The DNA here is from genome assembly GCA_022736535.1 of Desulfatirhabdium butyrativorans. Lineage (GTDB taxonomy): Bacteria > Desulfobacterota > Desulfobacteria > Desulfobacterales > JAIFKL01 > JAIFKL01. The sequence goes on from DZCT01000074.1 coordinate 3,619, forward strand.
TCTGCTTTTTCCGTCTTCCGTCTGATATAACAGAATTTCTGATGAAGTTACCTGTTTTTCAGAGATAATATCTTTCTTATTCATCCGATTCTCCAAATGAGCATAAGGAACGAGTCTGCTTCCTGAGAGATTCAGAAAAAATACACCGTGTTCAGTGTATTTTTTCCGTTTTTCTGCTTTTTCTATCATTCCCTGTATCAAGTAATTTTTTTAATGAATATAAACCCCTTAACCTTGACTCCCGAAAGTCTTTTTCCAAGCCGCTTTCAGACTTTTTACCGGAACATCGGCAATTGTCTCACCCGCAAGTCCTACTATTTTCAAATCAGGCTGTTCCGTGACTTTGCCGATGCAGGCAAACGCACAGCCATCAAGCATCACTTCAAATTTCTCTTGATTTGTCGGGTCAAGCGTCACGATGAAACGCCCGGCTGATTCGGAAAACAGCAGCGTGTCGTTCCGGTAGCGAAAATTGCATTTTCGCACTCCGGACGCATTTTCGACCGGCACGAGCCGCAAGTCAACATCCATGCCGAGATTGCCGCCCATCGCCGTCATTGCGAGATGAACGCCCAATCCCCCGCGATAAACGCCGTGAACTGACGCCGCAAGTTCTGCTTTTACTACACGGATCAGGGCGTTGTAAAGCGGCAGAAATTCCTCCGGGAATACCTGCGGCACATTGCGCCCGATATATCCGAAATGCTCGTAGTATTCCGAAGCCCCGAGTTCATTTCGTGTCGCTCCGAGAACATAGACCAGATCCCCGGGAATTTTGGCATCCATCGTGAGACATTTTCCGATGTCTTCAATCACGCTCACAGCAGAAAACTGAAGCGTCTCCAAAGCGGATATTTTATGACTCTCGCCGTATTTTCCCGGAAGATTGCCGTCAACATACATGCTGTCCTTGCCCGACAGCAGCGGAATCCCGTATTTGAGACAAATTTCTCTCAGCGCCAGACAGGAACGCACAAGCTGCGCGGCTTTGAATTTGCCGTCCGGATTGTTTGCCGGATGATACTGAATATTGGGCCAGCAGAAATTATCCACGCCGCCGATATGCGCCGTATCCGCACCCACAGCAATCAGCCGCCGCACTGCCTCATCAATGGTGCAAGCCGTCATGTGATATGCGTCAATCGCCGAATACATGGGCAGCAGCGATTGAGAAAATGCCAGCCCTTTTTCGGAATTTAGCACCGGTCGAATGACTGCCGCATCGGAGTTCATGTCTCGGTCTGCGCCGACTAAGGGCTTAATCACGCTTGTTCCTTGCACTTCGTGGTCGTATTGCCGGACAATCCACTCTTTGGAGCAGATATTGGGTCTTGCAAGCATGTCTGTCAGCAGTTTGCCGTAATCCCGCGGCTGACCCAGAACCGGCTCATGCAGTCCCCGCAGTTCGGGACTCAGCCATTCCGCATCAAATTCCCATTGCGGAAAACCGGATTTCAACAGATCAATGTTGATGTAGGCGCAGGTTTTGCCTTTGTATGAGATATGCAGCTTGCCCGAATCCGTGTATTTCCCGATGACTGTGGACTCCACCGCGTGTTTTTGCGAGAGTTCGAGAAATCGTTTCAGATTTTCAGGCTTCACCGCAACCGTCATGCGTTCCTGCGATTCGGAAATCCAGATTTCCCACTGATCCAAGCCCTCGTATTTCAAGGGAACTTTTTCTAACTCAACCTCTGCGCCGTTGCTGAACCGTGCGGATTCGCCGATAGAAGAAGACAGACCGCCCCCGCCGTTGTCCGTGATGAACTGAATCAGCCCTTCGTCTCGCGCTTCGAGGAGAAAATCGTGCATTTTCTTCTGGGTGTAGGGATCGCCGATCTGAACATGACCCGCAGGCGTATGCTCGGAAAATATCTCAGACGATGCGGTTACGCCGTGAATGCCGTCTTTGCCCACTCTGCCCCCGCATACGATGAGCAGATCGCCCGGCGAAGTCGTCTTTTGTTCTGCGGGTTCGCCGTTGACAAAGGCAGGCATGATGCCCAATGCCGTGACAAACACGAGACATTTGCCCATGTAGCCCTCATGGAAAAGCACCTGTCCGAAAGGCGTGGGAATGCCGCTTTTGTTGCCGCCGTCCCGCACACCTTCAATCACGCCGTCCAAGAGGCGGCGGGGATGCAGGCGGGGCTTGAGATCGCCGTCATAGTCTCTGGGCCCCACACAGAAGCCGTAGCTTCCCATGAGCAGTTTCGAGCCTTTGCCGGTTCCCAGCGGATCACGGTAAACGCCCACAATGCCGGTGATGGCGCCGCCGTAAGCCTCCATATTGGAGGGGGAATTATGCGTCTCACCGGTAATCACGTAGTAATGGTTTTCGTCAAAACGCCCCGCGCCGGCATTGTCCCACAGCACCGAGACGACCCAGGGCTTTTTCTCTTTTAACTCAAGCGTGGGCGATTCGATACAGGTTTCAAAGAGATTATCAATGACTTGCGGATTTGAATCTGCGCCTGCCACGCCGGGTTCACGGTAGCGAAACAATCCCCGAAAGGTATTGTGATTGCAATGATCGCTTCTGCCTTGGGAGATATATTCAAGTTCAATATCTGTGGGATCAGATAGTCCGACTAATGCCCGTTCTGCCTGAACTTTTTTATCCAGAAAATAAGCCCGTATGGTCGGAATATCATTGGGATTCAGCGCAAGATTCCGCTCGTCGCTGATGCGGCGGAGACTTTCATCGCTGTCAATGCTTACAGTCGTAACGGTCGGCTCACGGTTCAAAATGACTTTGGGAATGATGAAGCCGATGCCTGCCGCCACGTCCCATTCTTCTCTGGGAATGATTTTCCATTGCTGAATGATGTCATTGGCAAGCAATTGAGCGGCAATCATGTTCATGGTTGTGGCAGTCAGCCCTGAGCCTTTGATGCAGTAGCGTTTGGACGTATAAATTGCTTCACCGGGAGACAATTTTTTTCTCAAGATGTCTTCCACTGCTTCTGCGGCAGTCGCGCCCGGATTGTCTCGCACACCGGGACGGTATCCGACCCAGATGGTCCAGTCAAAATCAAGGGGAAGCGGCGCAAAAGAAGAAACCTGCGTTACGGGATTTGTAAAGATTTCGGTCTGAATCTTCTGCAATTGCTCAGATGACAGGTCTGCGTCAAGGGTGATAACATGAACCGTGCGGACGGATTGCAGTTTGATTCCGAAATAATCTTCTGCTTTTCGGAGGATGCCATGACCTTCGGCATCGAAAAGATCGGGTTTCAGAGTGATTTCAAGTCGGTGGGGCATAGAAATACCTTATTGTTTTTCGCCACGAATGGACACAAATTTTATCACGAATGAATCACGAATTTTTTCCTCTTCTCGTTCCCACGCTCTGCGTGGGAATGCAGCGTTCGACTGAGCGCTCACGCCGAAGTCCCGGATGCTCCGCGTCCGAACAGTAAAACGGGTTTGTCTGTTTTCAGCCGGGTCCGTTCTACGCTCCCACGCGGAGCGTGGGAGAGAGAATCAAGAACTTACGAATTTTTTTATATTCATTCGTGTTCCTATGTTCGTGAACAATTCGTGTCCATTCGTGGAAAAAAATAAAGAGAATTAACTGAAGAATACGCGAGAAATATCGTTATAGTACACAAATATCATCAGAAGGATCAGCACAAAGATGCCCATCTGCTGGGCAATTTCACGCATCTTTGTGTTTAAGGGGCGTCTTGTGACCGCCTCGATAAAAAAGAACAGCAGATGCCCGCCGTCCAAAACAGGGATGGGCAGAAAATTCAGCACCGCGAGATTGACGCTCAGAACCGCAATAAAAAACAGAAAATTGTCTGCGCCTTCTGCTGCCTGCTCTCCTGCCAGTTGGGCTATGAGTATGGGACCGCCGAGGGTCTTTGTAGAAATACTTCCCTCTGTTATTCTCACAAGAATGACAAGTATCAGTTCCGAAGCTCTGTATGTCCAGACAAGGCTTCCTTTTGCCGCCTCCATCACGGTCATATCTTTTTTGATTTCCTGATAGGAACGGGTGACGCCGATGACATAACGCTCGGTTTCCTCTCCGAGGAGTTCATCTGTGATTTTCTGTAATTCCGGAGTGACTGTCAGTGTAAATTCGGACGTTTCCCGGCGCACCGTCAGGGAAAGCGGCTTTCCCTTGCTTTTTGTAATCAGCCCTGCCATTTCCTCCCATGTTTTCACCTCAGTTCCGTCAACGGCAGTGACCCTATCGCCTTTTTTCAGTCCTGCTTTTTCAGCCGGAGCCTCTTTGTTGACATCTCCGATAAGCGGTTCTACCGAATAATTTCGCTCGGTTGTGCCGGAAATCGCAAAGACGGCGAAAGCGATCAGTACGGCAAGCAGAAAATTGAAAGCCGGTCCCGCGGCGACAATGAGCATCCGTTTGAACACATGCTTGTGGGTAAAGGAAATGGGAATGTCTTCAGGCGGAATTTCCGCGTCCGGCTCTTCGCCCACCATTTTGACATATCCGCCCAAAGGAATGGCGGAAATCCGGTAATCCGTGATGCCGACGGTTTTGCCGAAAATACGGGGACCGAATCCCAGAGAAAATTTTTCCACGCCGACATCGAACAGCCGGGCAAAAAGGAAATGTCCGAGTTCATGGAAAAAAATCAGTACGCTTAATACAATGACAAATGCTAAAACTGTAGTCATAAAGATATATCCTTTTCTGTCTGCATCCTTGCCCACTTATCCGCTTCAAGAATATCGGAAAGGCTCGGATGATGAATCACCGTGTGCATGTCCATCGTCTTTCTGATGCGTTCCGGAATAGCCGTAAACGATATGCGCCGCTCTAAGAACGCATTTACCGTGACTTCATTGGCGGCGTTCATTACTGCTGGCAACGTGCCGCCGATTTCACAGGCTTTGAAAGCCAAAGCGAGGCAGGGAAATTTTTCCATATCCGGCTTTTGAAACGTCAGCGAACCGATATGGGCAAAATCCGGAACCGGCTGTTTCAGGTCAAGGCGCTCGGGCCAGGACAGGGCATAAGCAATCGCGCCTTTCATGTCCGGAATGCCCAATTGCGCTATCACAGCGCCGTCTCTGTAAGACACCATCGAATGAACAATGCTTTGCGGATGAACCAGCACTTCGATTTTTTCCTGCGAAATGTCAAAGAGCCATTTTGCCTCAATGACTTCAAGCCCTTTGTTCATCAGCGTGGCGGAGTCAATGCTGATTTTTTTCCCCATAAGCCATGTGGGATGCTTCAGCGCATCTTCCTGTTTTATCTCTGAAAATTCATTTTTGGGCTTGTTGAGAAAGGGACCGCCGGAAGCAGTCAGCAGGATTTTGTCAACATCTGTTCTGCGCTGGCCCGAAAGCGACTGAAATATCGCGCTGTGTTCGCTGTCAACGGGCAGGATTTTTACGCCTTTTTCCGCTGCCTGCCGCATCACGATTTCGCCCGCCATCACAAGGGTTTCCTTGTTTGCCAGCGCAATGTCTTTTCCCGCGTTTATGGCTGCCAGCGTGGGAATCAGACCTGCCGCGCCCACAATTGCCGCCACCGCCATATCAACCGAAAGATAGGTTGCTACGGCTCTGTATCCGTCTTCGCCGTAGAGAATGTCAACATCCGCATTCGGCGACAGGAGTTTTCGCAGTTCAACTGCACGCGCCGCATCGTAAACCGCAACGATTTCAGGCGAAAACTGCTGAATCTGTTCCGCTAAAAGTGAGACATTGCGTTTTGCCGCCAAGGCTTTGACAGCAAAACGCTCCGGGAACATTTGCACAATTTTAAGCGTATTCCGACCGATAGAGCCGGTGGAACCGAGTATGGAAAGATATTTCATTTTTGTATTGTTATTTAGCCACGAATGACACGAATTTTACCACGAATAAAACACGAATTCTCGTTCCCACGCTCTGCGTGGGAACATAGAACGGGTTTCAAACCCGTTTTACATTCTGCATTCCCATGCAGAGCGTGGGAATGCTGGCTCACCTCGTAACAGTAGAAACTAAGTTTGTTTAAGAAACTTAGTTTGTTTAAGAAACTTAGTTTGTTGAGGCTGGCGGACGCGGAGCGTCCGGGCTGCATTCCCACGCAGAGCGTGGGAACGAGAATTCGTGTTCTTCAGTTCGTGAAAAATTTGTGTCCATTCGTGGCAAAAATATTTAAGCACTTTTTATAAAAGATATTCCTTAAAAAAATAAGCCACCGGCGCGGCAAACAGCAGCGCGTCAATTCTGTCCAAGATACCGCCGTGTCCCGGCAGAATTTTCCCGGAGTCTTTTACGCCCGAAGCCCGCTTCAATTCAGATTCAAACAAATCTCCTGCCTGTCCTGCCGCACCCATGCAGAGACAGCACAATATCACGCCGCCGTAAGGCAGTTCCGGGAGAAAAAAGCCTTTCATTATCACGCCGAAAAAGGCGTTTGCCGCAAGTCCGCCGACGGAGCCTTCTATCGTCTTTCCGGGGCTGACTGAGGGACAGAGTTTGTGCCGTCCCAGATGCCTGCCCGCATAAAATGCGCCCGTATCGCCGGCAAACACAACGACCAATACCAAAAAAAGCCATGCCGTTCCCTCCGCACTGTTCCGGATTAAAACCAGAAATGAGAGCAGCAGCGGAATATAAACAACTCCCTGAATCTGCTTGGCTGTATTTTCCAGAATGAAGGGGTCTGATGAAAACTGAGTCAGAGAAAAGAAAGCGGAGAGCATGAGATTGAAGGCAGTCAGCCCCACGATGAGCGCGCAGGCATTCGGATGCGCCGCCGCCCATATCATGCCCAAGCCGGTGATAAACGCCAGCAGAATCAGCAGACCGGAGACGGTTCTGCCTTTGGGATTGAAAACAATACGAAAATATTCTGCCAGCGCAAGCAGGCATACCATACTGACAAGCGTTGTAAAAAGTGCGCCGCCTCTATATACCGCAAAAACCAGAAAAGGAAGCGCTGCAATTGCTGTAATCCATCGTTTTAAGTGCATCATTTGTAATTGTGTAAAGCGGCCCCGGTTTAAAATCGCCAAACCCGCTCTACTTTATACGCCGTTTTAAGTGCATCATTTGTAATCGCTACAGACGTTGTAGAGCGGCTCCGGTTTAAAATCGCCGAACCCGCTTTACTTTATGCGCGGTCAGACTTTTCCGTACCTGCGGTCCCGGCGTTGATAATCTTTTAAAATTTCGACAAGTTCTTCTCTTGTAAAATCAGGCCATAAGGTATCTGTGATAAACAGTTCCGAATAGGCAAGCTGCCATAACAGAAAATTGCTGATACGCATTTCGCCGCTGGTTCGGATCATCAGATCGGGGTCCGGCATGTCTTTGGTATAAAGATGTTCCGCAATCACTTCAGGACTTATCTCGCTCGGATCAAGTTCGCCGCTTTTTGCTTTTACCGCAATTTCCTGAACCGCCTTGACGATTTCGGAACGCCCGCCGTAACTTAATGCAAGATTCAGCCGAAGCCCCGTATTTTTTTCCGTCAGGCGCATGGTTTCATATAACAGGCTCCGCACATCATCGGGAAGCCGCTCTGTCTGCCCGATGGCAGTCAGACGGATATTGTTGTCCTGCATTTCCTTCAGTTCGGACTTGAGAAACATTTTAAGCAGCATCATCAGCGCCATAACCTCGGCTTTGGGACGCTGCCAGTTTTCCGTTGAAAATGCGTAAAGCGTCAGAAACCGAATGCCGATTTCACGGCACGCACGGACAATCACCCGCACCGTTTCCAGCCCCTGTTCATGCCCCTTCACCCGGTTGGCAAGCCGCTTTTTCGCCCAGCGTCCGTTCCCGTCCATGATAATGGCAACATGGACGGGAAGCTTTGACATATCTAATTCTGCCTGCGTGTCTGAAGATGTTTTAAAATTCAAGAATCTCTTTCTCTTTTTCTTTGTAAACTTCGTCTATTCGCTTAATATAGTCGTCGGTTATCTTCTGAACCTGATCCTGCGCCTTGAAAGCCTCATCTTCGGAAATATCGCCGTCTTTTTTCAAGCCTTTTAAGAGTTCGTTTGAATCCCGGCGGACATTCCGCACCGCCACTTTGTAATCTTCGCAGAGCTTGTTGACGACTTTCATCAGTTCTTTGCGGCGCTGCTCTGTCAGGGGCGGAATAGATATGCGTATGATTTTGCCGTCGCTGGAAGGCGTCAGTCCGAGATCGGATTTCAATATCGCCTTTTCAATCTCTTTGATAACGCTGACATCCCAGGGCTGTATGGTAATCAGACGGCTTTCCGGCACAGACAGCGACGCCATCTGGCTCAGAGGCGTGGGCGTGCCGTAATAATCCACCCGGATGCCGTCGAGAAGGGACAGAGAAGCCCTGCCGGTCCGCACCCGTTTCAGTTCATTTTTCAGGGCGGCAATGGATTTGCTCATCCTGTCTTTTGTTTCCTGATATATATCTTCAATCATGGCATTTCACCTGCAAATATTTCTCCCGCATCGGGATTTGTCATTTTCCTCGTCACCACGTTTCGCGTCTGAAGTAGGGGCAACCCCCTGTGGTTGCCCTCTGCCCAGGAAGTAGGTTGGGGTGAGCCTGCGAACCCCAACGAATCGGACAGGATTATAAGGATTATAGGGATTCACAACCCCCTGCGGTTGCCCTGTGGGGTAAACAGGGTAAGCACAGGGGCTTACCCCTACGATTTATGTATTTTCTCATGCTCAACATCTCCGTTCCGGAGTGCTGAAATGAAATTTCAGCAAAGGAATCTTCAATTGTTTATCCGGGAACCGATCTCCTGTCCGCACACGACGTTCCGAATATTCCCTTCCTGATTCAGATTGAAAATCACCAGCGGAAGTCCGTTGTCCATTGCCAGCGAAATCGCCGTCATATCCATGACTTTCAGTTGTCTTTCCAAAGCCTGCATATAGCTTATTTTGCTGACAAAACTGGCGTCTTTGTTGACAGCCGGGTCCGAGTCGTAAACCCCGTTGACTTTGGTGGCTTTCAACAGAATTTCAGCGTGAATTTCCTGCGCTCTCAGCACGGCGGCGGTGTCTGTCGTAAAATAAGGATTGCCCGTTCCCGCGCCGAAAATCACCACCCGCCCTTTTTCCAAATGACGGACCGCTCTCCGCAGGATATAAGGTTCTGCCACTTCGTGCATGGAAATGGCAGTCTGCACACGGGTCTGAATCCCTTTTCTTTCCAGCGCGTCCTGAAGCGCGAGACTGTTGATAACGGTGGCAAGCATCCCCATGTGGTCTGCGGATGCCCTGTCCATGCCGTAAGAACTTGCCGCAATCCCTCTGAAAATATTTCCGCCGCCCACCACAATCGCCGTCTCAACGCCCAGATCATGTACCGACTGCACCTCATCCGCCACATAGCGGATCATTTTCGGACTGATGCCGAAGGTCTGTTCTCCCATCAGGGCTTCGCCGCTCAGTTTCAACAAAATTCTCTTATATTGCGGAACTTCCAAATTTGACGCTCCTCTTTCATTCGATAAGGTGGGCTACAACTGTTTCATTCGATAAGGTGGGCTTCGCAAGTTCAGCCCACCCTACAAAATATTACTCTCCCAACTGATACCGGACAAAACGCCTGACGGTAATGTTTTCGCCTGTTTTGGCAATCACTTCGTTCAGATAGTCCGAAACGGTCTTTTCAGGTTCTTTCACATATTGCTGATTCAGCAGACAGGAATCTTTGAAAAATTTGGTCAGCTTGCCTTCTGCAATCTTTTCCAGCATTTTTTCCGGTTTTCCTGTTTCAAGGGCTTGCGCCTTGTAGATTTCTTTTTCCCTGTTGATGACATCCTGAGGAACATCTTCCGGCTTGATTCCCAGCGGATTGGTCGCTGCGATGTGCATGGCGATATTTTTTACAAAAGCTTTAAAATCATCTGTTTTTGCAACAAAATCCGTCTCACAGTTCACTTCGACCAGCACGCCGATTTTTCCGCCCAGATGAATATAAGATTCGACTATTCCCTCTGACATGGCGCGGCCTGCCCGCTTCTGTGCAGTTGCCAATCCTTTTTTTCTCAGAAAGTCAATTGCTTTTTCCATATCCGCGCCGCACGCGGCCAGCGCTTCTTTGCAGTCCATCATTCCGGCGCCGGTTTTTTCACGCAGTTGTTTCACCATTGCCGCACTAACTGTCGTCATCTTCGTCTCCTATTTCTTCAGAAGAAACCGCTTTTTTCTTTGCAAAGGGACGGCCTCTCCCTTTATCTGTACCCGTTTTTTCACCGTTTTCATCAACTTTCTGAAAAGTTTCCGGGGCTGATCTCTTTATGACCTCCACAACAGGTCCTTCAGAACCGTCTGAAACTGTTTTTCTTTCACCCGGTTTGAAGTCTGCGGCGCCTTCGGAATCCGGCTCCGTCTTATCTGTTTCAGCCTGCCGTCTTTCTGACAGACGCTGTTTTCCCTCAATGCACGCATCCGCAACTCTGGCGGAAAGCAGCCGTATGGAACGGATCGCGTCATCGTTGCCCGGAATCACATAATCCACCTCATCAGGATCGCAGTTGGTGTCAACAATGGCAACAATCGGAATATTCAGCCGCTTTGCCTCACGGACTGCAATGGCTTCGTTTTTCGGATCCACCACAAAAATTGCGCCCGGAAGGTCTGTCATGGTCCGTATCCCTCCGAGATTGGCGTCCAGCTTGACACGTTCTTTTGCTAATTTCAGCCGTTCTTTTTTCGGAAAAAGGCCGATGGACCCGTCGCTTTCTATATCGTTGAGATAATTCAGCCGGTTGATGCTCTGTTTGATGGTCTGAAAATTGGTCATCATTCCGCCTAACCATCGGTTGTGAATATAAAACATTTCACAGCGGCCCGCTTCCTCAATAATCGAATCACGGGACTGTTTTTTGGTGCCGACAAAAAGAACCGATTTGCCGTTTGCCACGGTATCCACAACAAAATCATAAGCGCTGCGGAACATCCGTACCGTTTTCTGAAGGTCAATAATATAGATACCGTTTCTTGCTCCGAAGATGTAGGGTTTCATTTTCGGATTCCACCGCTTGGTCTGATGCCCGAAATGAACTCCGGCTTCAAGGAGTTCCTTCATTGTAACATAAGCCATTCATTTTCTCCCTTTTTCAATGGTTTTTCCACCGCCCCCGTCATTCTCGTTCCCGACTTTCGGAATTGCCTGTCGGCAGACGGGCAGCAAGCTGCCCGCCCTACCGAAAGCACCCGGAAACGAGTCCGGCGACGTGTGAGATGTCAAACATTCCCTTGTAACAAATCATATTCAATTTCGCAACAAATATTTTATCGGGGTTCGGGGTACGGGGTCAGAGGTTCGGGGTACGCCGCCCTCTGACCCCTGACCCCGAACCTCATTTCCTTTTCCGCATCTGAAGCACCCGGTCACAGCCGCCGTAATCTTTTGTAACCGAAATGGATTCGTAACAGCCGCAGTCTGCGGCGATTTTCTGCACAGCCTCTTTCTGATCGTATCCGATCTCCAACAGCATAAAACCGCCGCTGACAAGATAAAAATGTGCGCTGCGG
>DZCT01000530.1 GCA_022736535.1 Desulfatirhabdium butyrativorans
GGGCGAACCATGCTGATCTTTTCCCCTTCCTGCAATCCGGCTAAAATTTCGACCACATCCTCATTCTGTCTGCCCGGAGAAATACTCACTTTTTCAAATTTTTTTCCCGCAAATTTATAGCAGTATTTACCTCCGCCTTCATCAAAAACCGTCTGAATCGGAACCGATAAGGCATTGACGACCTGATCGGTCAGAACAGATACCCTTGCTGTCATGCCGGGTCTCAGCCGGGCGTCTCCGCCTTTCAGAGATACCGTGAGTTGAAAATATTTCTCACCTGCGCCGCTCTCAAATCGCCCGGAGGCAAGGATACCGACAAGGCTCACTTCTCCTTGAAACAGCATATCGGGATAAGCGTCTGCTTTCACACTGCATTTCTGACCGATAACAATTTTATGCAGGTCAATCTCCCGAACCTGCGTTTTGACAATCATGGAAGAAATATCCGGCAGATAGAGCAAAGGCTGATTCTGCAACACCCTGTCGCCGAGTCTCGGTTTTCTTTTCTGACCGTCATGGAATGTCTCATAAAGCACCGCAATTCCAGGAAACGGGGCATGAATGCTTGTTTTGTCAAGTTCTGCCTGCGCCTGTTTCAGCAGATTTTCAGCAGCCTGCAATTTTCCTTTTGTCTCTTTCAGATTGGAAACGGCTTTGGCAATTTTAAAAACACTGGCTTTTTTGGTCTGCTCAAGCTCCATTTCAGCTTTTTCGACTTTGGCTTTGGCGGTCTCTTCCAATGAGGGAAATACATGCTTTTCATAACTCACATATTTCTTTTTTGCAGACTCATACCGCTCTTTGAGTTCCGAGGCTTTCCTGCGCGCCGATGCGATTTCTACCGCGTTGCCGGAGCCTGTTTCTCCCGAATTTTCCGAATCGGAACGATATGAAATATGACGATCATATTTTTCTTCGGGCTTTTCAGTTTCTTCTTTAAAATCAGATAACTGTAAAGGTCGGAGGACAACATAACTGCTATCCCTTTTCCTCTCAGCGCTATATTCTTCCTTCAGTTCTGAGTTATTGTCCGGCGCTGAGGCATTTTCTTTAACAGAGTAATTGCTACCTCTTTTGCTCAGGTTTTCAAGATCGGAAATATATGAAAGATAACGGTTATACTCCTCTTCAGCTTTCTCTGTTTCTTCTTTGAACTGAGCCGACTGCAAGGGGCCATCACCCTCGACAAGCTTTTTGAGTTCCAGCCGGGCGATTTTCAGGTTAAATTCCGCTGTCCTGATTTCTCTTTCCGCCTGACTTTTCTCCCATTCAGATACCTGCTTGACCGCGTCAACAGCGGCTTCCAGCCCCGTGACTTCACCTTTCAGACGCTGCACTTCTTCCTCAAAAGGAGCGGAATCCAATTTGACAAGAATATCTCCTTCATTTACCCGCGTACCGTCATCAATGAGATAAATAATCTTGCCCTTATCGCCTTTTATTGCGGAGGAAAGAATATGAGACCTTGCGGCATCTAACACGCCGACAGTATTCACCATAATGTCAAAGCTTCTGAGAGATGCCTCAGCCGTCGGAAAATCTCTGTTTTCAATAAAAGCGTCAGGGCTGACAAATCGGGCAGATAACATCCCGACAAGAGACAAACAAAGAACTGTTATGAAATACCTTGATAATTTCTCAATTCTCAATTCTCAATTCTCACTTATAAGCGTTCCGAGCGCAGCCCGCATCCGATACGTTCCGACGATATATTCTGTCTCGGCGGAGAGCAGGTTGACGCGAGCCTGCTGAAGCTCGGTTTCCGCTTCTATGATGTCAAAATTGTCTGCCATGCCGTGATTGAATTTGATTTTTGACAGGGCAAGTTTCCCTTCAGCCTGTGCAATCTGCTTCTTTCTGATAAGGATGCGCTCCTGAGATTTGCTCAATGACGCTGACTCACGGCGGACTTCTCTCATGACTTCATCCCGCTTTGCCTCAAGATTCAGGCGCGCGGTTCTGGCGGTAATAAGGCTTTGCTGAAAATCCGCTTTCTCAGATGTTCGGGCGATGTCCGTGTTGCTGACAAGATTGATGCTCCAGCGGTTTTCGTTGAATCCCATACTTTGCTCCAAATCCTGAGCGTAGCGTTCATAACTCATCACCATGTCCAATTGCGGCAGAATATTGTGCTTTGCGATGTCCGAGCGTCTTTCTGCCTCATGGATTTCATCTTGAGACTGCTTCAACTCCATTCTGTTGTTCAGAGCGATATTGAATGCCTCCTCCGGCGAGATACGGACATTTTCAATTTCAGTCCGTGCAGATACTTCAACTCTGCGTTCCAGAGGAATTGCAACAATCAGTTTCAGGCGGTCTCCGGCATTTCGCAGGGCTTCTTTTGCAGAACTCAGGCTGTCCTCCACATCTTTCAGACGGATTTCCGCCCGAAAAATATCCAAAGGGCTTGCCAGACCGACTTTTTCTTTTATTTTGGCGGTTTCGGCATGTTGTTTCAGGCGTCCGACCTGCGAGTCAAACAGGCGGACAAGTTCTTTCTGTTTTATAATGTCGTAAACAGCGGATACGGCATCCAAAACCACGCTGACCTGACTGAGATAAAAGGACCTTTCCGCGCTTCTGACCGAAAAGCGGGAACGCTCGGTTTTGTCGAGATTTGCCTTGCCGCCGAAGCCTCTCAGCAGCGGGACTTCAAAGGAAAGTCCGAGGCTTCCCGAATATTCCTCCTCTGATTTTCCGATATGCGGAGATACGGAAACTTTGGTTCCGACTTGGAATTTTTTTTCCAAAGAAATGCCGGCGCCGAGGATTCCCTCAGAGTCGCTGATGCCCGCATTGGCAGAAGGTCTTATTTTCACATCAAATTCAGATTCGGCAGTATGCAGAGATAATTTCTGGCTTTCCACCCCCGCGCCTGAACTGATAAGACTTCTGTTTGTCTCAAGGGCAAGGGCGATGACCTGCTCAAGATTCAGGAAAATTGCCGATGAGTCATTATCATTTTCCTGAGCCTGAGTATCTGATAAAAATCCGCTCAGGTTCAGCGCTGTCAGCAATAGGAGTGTGATAAAACATTTCAGTCTGTAATGCAGCCGCTTGTCTGTTCTATTGCAAAATTGATCGCTCATATTCATTCCAAACGCCACCATCCTCACTACTGTCATTTCGACAAACGAACACCCCCACTGTCATTTCGACGAACGAAGTGAGGAGAAATCTTTCTCCACGAACGGTAAGATTT
>DZCT01000531.1 GCA_022736535.1 Desulfatirhabdium butyrativorans
GCCGCAGACGCACACAGACGGACACAGACGTTTCACCGGCTGATGAGGCTTCATCACCATCCGATCCCTACATATTTATCACTTATGTTTATTTTCATTCTGAATCACCGGAGGGATCAGATAAACTTGACGGATTCAAATTTTTAAGGTAAAAAGCATCATTTATCGGATTGAAATTACCGAGATTCCGGTTTGACCGGAAATTTCCGCATATAAAGGGACTTATATTATGATGACCGAAGAAGGGGTTGTTATAAGGCTTGCTTCCGGCATGGCTTTTGTGAAAACAATAAAATCAAGCGCGTGTGAATCATGCACCGCAAAAGACAGTTGCAACACCATGGGCGGCGGAAAAGAGATGGAAGTGGAGGCGATCAACACGGCAGGCGCAAACATCGGCGACCGGGTGACGCTCGGATTTGAAACCGCGCCGCTCCTGAAAATATCTTTTCTGCTCTATGTATTTCCGATTCTGTGCCTGATTGCCGGCGCGGCGCTCGGACAGCATTTCGCGCCGAATTATGAGCTGGACCCCGTTGCAATTTCCGTTGGTTCCGCTTTTCTCTTTTTCTTCATTGCCTTTCTCTTCATCAAAGTTGTGGGAAAAAGGCTTGAAGGAGATACAAAATACAGGGCAAAAGTCATAAGGATAAGCGGAAGAAGTGGGAAGTGAGAAGTGAGAAGTGAGAAATTACTTGAACGCATCAATAATTTTTTTCAGTTCCGGCTCCAGCCCTATGAAAAGTTTGACCATTTCGGGATCAAAATCGCTGCCGCATCCTTCTTTGATTTTCTCAATCGCATCTTCCATGGTCCATGCTTTTTTATAACAGCGCTCTGAAACCAGCGCGTCAAATACATCACAGATATAGACAATTCTGCCGCAGAGCGGAATACTCTCTCCTTTCAGCCCCCGGGGATAGCCGGTTCCGTCCCATTTTTCATGGTGCGTCATCGCGATCTTCTGCGCCAATTTCAGAAGCGTATGCTCGCTTCCCGATAAGAGATCGGCGCCGATAATCGTATGGGTTTTCATAATTTCCCGCTCTTCGTCGGTCAGTTTTCCCGGCTTCAGGAGAATCGTGTCTGATATGCCGATTTTTCCCACATCGTGCATCGCGCTGGCAAGGGCAAGCAGATTGTATTTTTCAGGAGACATGCCCGTTGCCTTTGCCAGCAGCCGGCAATATTCACTTACCCGTTTGATATGATTTCCGGTTTTTTTATCCCTGTATTCTGCCGCCATTTCAAGGCGTTCAAGAATTTCTATCTGCGCTTCGTTCAGTTCTCTGGTGCGCTCCTGAACTTTTTCTTCCAGAACAATATTCTGGTTTTTTAACGCTTCCTGAGCAATTTTAAGCGAAAGATGCGTCTTTACCCTTGCTTTGACTTCTGTAATGTCAAAGGGCTTTGTGATGTAATCCACCGCGCCGATGTCAAATCCTTTGGTTTTGTCTCCCGAACTGTCCATCGCTGTAATAAAAATAATGGGAATATCCCGCGTCGCGGCGTCTGCTTTGAGTTTCCGGCAAACTTCAAAACCGTTCATTTCAGGCATCATTATATCTAAAAGAATCAGATCCGGCAGTTGATTTCCCGCATATTCAATTGCTTTGAATCCGTTGATCGCAACACCGAGCTTGTAGTCATTTCTGAGAGCCTGAATCAGTACGTCAATATTGGTTTTGGTGTCGTCAACAATAAGAATTTTGCAATTTTTCAGATCATTCATGACAGGCAACCTTTTCCATGTTTATTCCGCATAATAAAAAATTGTCGGAAAAAAGCGGCAGCGTCTCTCACAAAGAGATGCAGAGCGCCAAGCGCTGAGAATCGTCGCAAATCGCTTGAACTTGAAGCGAATTGAAAATTCTTTTTACAAAAAGACGCCAAGAGATGCAGAGCGCCAATAGCTGAGAATCGTCGTAAATCGCTTGAACTTGAAGCGAATTGAAAATTCGCTTTACAAAGTTCTGCGGACCTTGCGTCTTTGCGAGAAATTTTTTATTTCCGAATTTCCGACACAGATATTCTGTCATTATTAAAAAATTATTTAAAAAAGTCAATAGGGTAAAAAGCGTATTTTTCGGGAAATCCTGCCCAATATTTCTCCGGCTTCCTCAAAATTGTAATTGCCTGCCTGTTTTGCCATATCCTTGAACAAATTTTCAATTTCCGTTCCCGGATGATACGCGTCAAAACAATTCCTTATATCTCTGATACAGATTTCCGATTCGGAGGGATCCAGTTCCTGAAAACTTTTCTCAAGCCTTTTGAACAGTCTCGAAAGTATTGCCGAATCTCCTGTATGGGGCGGGGCAGGTTCAGACGGTTTGCCGGAAAGCGGATGATCTCCGCCCGGGATGTTTTCGCATAATGCCAGCAGTCGGCAGAGGGCTTCTGCCACGGGTTTCAGACTCTCCATGATCCGGGCTTCATCTTCTTTGTCTTTACATGCCGCTTCCAAAGTTTTTGCCGCCTGACTGAGTTCGGTTGCGGAAATCATGGCAGAGGAGCCTTTCAGAGCATGGGCGCTGATTAAGGCAGCCTCAATATCCTTTTTTTTTATATGATTCTGAAATTCCTGAACAAAATTTTTCTTTTCATCGCAGAAAGACTTGAGAAGTTCCGCATAGAGCTTTCGGGACCCGCCGACCCGCCTGATACCGGACTGAATATCCAAGCCCGGGGTCGAATCCGGTATTCGGTTTTCGGGAATCGCCGTCTCTTCGGCGTCTCTGTTTGCAGTTGCAACGTCGTTTTTTCTGTTCGGCTCATGATTTTTTTCTTCTTTGTTTACGGTAAGTTCAACCAATATCCCTCCAAGAAAAAAAGGTTTTCCGTTTTTGAAAATCGGAAATCTGACGATAAGAAACTGCTGTGTTTTCTGTCCGAATTTCAGGGTTTCAACCGTGTTCAGGGCTTTTCCCTCAAACATCACACGGCTGTCATTGACTTTCAACTGCTTTGCCACATCCGGAGGCCAGATGTCCTCATCTGTTTTGCCGATATGTTCTGCCGGGACGATTTTCAGTATTTTCTTATAGGCTTCATTGAGATAAACATATTTTCCCTCAAGATTTTTGATAAAAGCCGGCGCGGGCTGATGTCTCATGAATGAATAACAAATTTCCCTGTATTCGCGCAGCAGCGCCTCAGTCCGCTTCCGCTTCTCAATC
>DZCT01000075.1:0-5941 GCA_022736535.1 Desulfatirhabdium butyrativorans
TTTAAATTCCTTTATCGCGTTGCTCCAGAATATCTGACTGCTTTTTTTGAACACTTTGGACATGGGCTGTTTTTTTTCAAAAGCCTGCCGGGCTGCCGCGGGAATTTTTCCCAGCAGGCGTCTCGTTTTTTCAAACAGACATTCGCCCACAGCCACATGGAAAATCATGCCGACCGTAGCCTGCCAGTCTTGAAAATGAAGGATATAGGGCAGACCGTCAAAAACTTCTGTCAGAAATTCATTTCTGAACAGATGGGAAGGCGTTGAATAAGAAGGCGTTCCTGCCAGCAGGGGCTGCTGAATCTTCAGGCTGTTTCCGCCGCTGATGTCGAAAAACTCCACCGCAGTCTCAAAATCTATCAGCCCGAGAGAGTAGTCATCCGCGGAAAGGTCTGCATTTCCCACCACAAAAAGATTGTCCGGTTTTAAATCCCTTATCGCCACTCCGGTTTCCTGCAACGCTGCTAACAGTTCGAGAAGATTTGTAATAATTCCGGAAATTTTGGCTCGGCTCTGCATGAAGCTTGTTTTATCCACATATTTCGAGACCGCTTTTTTGTAGGCAGTGATAATATCCTTATATTCTTCGGCAACATTGCTGAGAAGCCTGTTTAAATCTTCAATAAACCCCGGCGGCACATTGCTTTTGATTTCTCTGACTTCTTTTTCCGCAAGATAAACTAAAAACCACTGCTGTTTTTCATAGGAAGAAACCAATCCGGCGCATTCATATTGTCTCAGCAACTGTCTGATTTTGATCTCGTAATCGGAATAGATTTTGTTCATGTCAAAATAGATCGAAAGATTCTCGCTGCCGTATTTTCCTTCAAATTCAAGAATATCCCATAAGAGATTGTGAGATTCGGTGATTTCATCCCGCATTTTGTTTTTAAATATTTTTTTGTCATGTATCTTATCCACCACATAAGAGAGAAAAGAATATTTTGACAAATCCATAAAAAAAGCAAAACCCTCATTTATTTTCAAATATTCCTGAAGATCGGGATTTTCTTTAAGCCATTCTATATAACGGTTTTCAAGTTCAGACGGAGACAAATCCGCACTGTCGGGAAGCGTATGGAGTTTTCTTAACAGCGCGGTCACTTTGGGCGCGACAAATTCGATTCTCGGGGTCAGTTTGACCGCAACATGGGTTTCCGCTTTGATATTTCTGATGTATTCGTCAAAATCGCTTATCGGAGACGGCGGCACTTTCACGACCAGCAGATCGTCATAGATCACTTTGAAACACTTGCTTTTGCTTCCGCTGCCTTCGCCGAGCATTGCAATTGTCATGCGCCTTGAAACATGCTGCCCCTCGTCGCGCGCCACATGCAGCTCATAAAGATAATCGGGACCGCAGCTTGCCGGATTGACAGGCACAACTTTTGAAGGCGCGTCTTTCGGCGCCTCTACTTGCCGCTTGTATAGATTCATAAAAAATTCTACGATGATGGCGATGTCATTATTCATAGCAAAAGGCATTGTTTCCATTTCCGTCTGTTGTTTCCATTTCCGTTTTTCGGAGACGATCTGTTTTATTTGTTAATTATAAGCAAAAAAACAGAACTTTCAATCTTAAACATTTTCTTAACATTCATATTTATTTATGTTATTATATAAGAACAGATATTTCAAGAAGATTTTTATTTCCGATTTCGATTGTCAGTTTTCGATTGTCAGTCCTTTTCCGGGGGCTGCCATCCGAAATTTTATAGACAGATGTTATGACAATACACAGAATTAAAGGCTTTATTACTATTACATGACCGCAATAAATTTGACGGGCTCAGTAAAGCGATTTTTCAAATCGCTTCAAATCGCTTTACTGAGGACACACCGCCGGCGGCAGGTTCATTGCGGTCCGGTACTATTTTTTTCCGCAAATTCAAACTCATCATCAAAAAGGAGAGAACACGATGAAAATCGCAATTGCCCAGATAAACCCGATTATCGGCGATTTCAGGCATAATTTTGAGAAAATAACATCTTTTGCAGACAGGGCGAAATCGCTGTCCTGCGATCTGGCGGTGTTTTCCGAATTGGTCATTTCAGGATACCCCCCGCGTGATCTTCTCGAAAAAAGGGATTTTGTGGATGCCAATCTTGCATGGTTGGACCGGCTGGTATCATCCGTGCAGGGCATCGGCATGATCTGCGGATTTGCAGACAGAAATCCGAGAGACGAAGGCAATCCCCTTTACAATTCCGCCCTTCTGTTTGAAGACGGAAAAAAACTGCATCAGACGCAGAAACGTCTCCTGCCGACTTATGATGTGTTTGATGAAGCACGATATTTTGAGCCGGGTACGGATTTTTCCGTTTATGCGTATAAAGGCAGAAAGATCGGGCTGACCGTGTGCGAAGACGTGTGGAATGACAAAGACATTTTTCAGAGAAGATTCTATCATCTGGATCCGGTGTCGCTGCTGGTGCAGAACGGCGCAGACCTGCTGCTCAATGTTTCCGCATCTCCCTATCATGTCGGAAAAAGGGAATTTAAATGGAACATGCTGGCTTCCATTGCCAAAAAATATAAAATGCCTTTGGTTTCCGCCAATCAGACCGGCGGAAATGACAGCGTGGTTTTTGACGGCATCAGCACGGCATTTGATCCGGACGGAAACATGGCAGCCCGGGCAAAAGATTTTGAAGAAGACCTTGTGATTTTTGACACGGAAACGCTGAAAGGCGATATTCATGCGGTCTCGGATTCGGATATGGCATCCGTGCTGAAAGCCTTAATCACCGGAACGCGTGATTATCTCCGAAAATGCGGTTTTTCAAAAGCGGTGATCGGACTGAGCGGGGGCATTGACTCCGCGCTCACGGCATATATCGCGGCTGAGGCGCTGGGACGGGAAAACGTGCTGACCGTGTTTATGCCCTCCCGCTATACTTCCCGTGAGAATTATGAAGATACCCGGCAACTGGCGGACAATCTCGGCTTGAAATACAAGGTGATTCCCATTGACGATATTTTCAAGGCGTTTCTGAATGTGCTTTCACCGGCTTTTAATGACGATCCGGGCATTACGGAACAGAACATTCAGGCAAGAATACGGGGAACGCTTCTGATGGGCATCTCGAACCGGGACGGCTCTCTGCTGCTTTCCACCGGAAACAAGTCGGAACTGGCCGTGGGATACTGCACCATGTACGGCGACATGAACGGCGGTTTGGCGGTTATTTCCGATGTGCCTAAGACCATGGTGTATGAGATTTCGCATTTCATCAACCGGGAAAAAGAACTCATTCCGGCTCGGATTATTGAAAAAGCCCCTTCCGCGGAACTCAAACCGGATCAGACCGATCAGGATGATCTGCCGCCGTATAATATGTTGGATTCAATCCTGAAAGGATATGTCGAAGAACTGAAACCCCCGGCTGAACTCGTGAAGGCAGGTTTTGACAAAAACTTGGTGAAAGACGTGGTTTCAAGAATCAACCGGAATGAATACAAGCGGCATCAGGCGGCGCCGGGTCTGAAAGTCACGTCAAAAGCCTTCGGCTACGGCAGACGCTATCCGCTCGCGCAGCGATATGAGTCAGTATGAGGTTCGAGGTCAGAGGTTCGAGGTCAGAGGCGGCTTTCCCCTGACCCCGCACCCCGCACCCCGAACCTTCCTTACAAGGCAGACATAAATATGAATACAATCCGAATTGAATCCTGTGATGTTGAGGCTTATCCTTTGCAAGCATTTCGCAACATAAGCGAAATGCCCATAGAGGGCATCCAAAAAAAGGTAAAGACGGAACCGGAGGATGAGGAAAAAGAGGAAAGAGTCATTCTTTGCAGAAATTGCAAATATGAGATCACTTCTTTTAAGCATATCATTGAAGTCAACGGACAGCACCGGCACGCCTTCGGCAATCCGGAAGGATTTGTTTTTGAAATCGGATGTTTTTCCGCTGCAAAAGGATGCAGAAACGAAGGCGTTCCGACCGCCGAATTTACATGGTTCAGCGGATTCAGTTGGCGATATGCGATATGTGCAAAATGCTATCTGCATCTGGGCTGGCATTATCTCTCGCGGGGAGAGGCAAATTTTTACGGTCTGATTCTTAACAGACTGATAGAGGGATAAAGCATTTTTTTGTTTCTCGCAAAGGGCGCAGAGGGCGCAAAGAAAAGCTTTCTTTATAAAAAATTCTCAGCGTGCTTTGCGAGAACCCTTTTATTTCTGACTATTAGGAGGAAAAATGGCTCTGTTTGAATGGAAAAAGGAATACAGCGTGGGCGTCCAAGTTCTGGACAAACACCATCAGAAACTGATCCGCATCATCAACGACGTGCATAATGCCATGAAAGAAGGCAAGGCGCAGGAAGCGGTGATACGCGCAGTTGACGAACTTCTTGACTATGCGAAGTATCACTTCGGCGAAGAAGAAAAGCTGATGGAGAAGATCAAATATGCCGAACTTGAGACGCATCGGAACGCGCACAGGCTGTTCATTGCCAAAGCAGAAGAGTATAAAAAACAGGCAGATAAAGGATTGGCGGCTTTTATGAGTCTGGGGGTCTCAAAGTTTCTGATAGACTGGCTGATAAACCATATCGGCACGGTGGACAAAAGGTATCAGAAAGAGATGAATGCCAAAGGCATCAAATAAATGTCTGACAAGTCTTTCGTGTTTTCGTGTTTAAATTTTGGTAGTGGTGTAGAAGAGGTGATGCTCTCTGTTCCTGTCATTCTGAGCGGAGCGAAGAATCTGTTATTATAACAGTTTATTATAAAAAATGAGATTCTTCGCTCCGCTCAGAATGACACCCTGCCGTCACCTATACTATACCACTACCTAAATTTTAAGGAGGAAAAAACTGATGGAATGCAAAAAAGAAAAGAATCTTGCTTCGTGTAATTGCAGCTATGATCCCTGTGCGCGCAAGGGTATCTGTTGCGAATGTCTGAGTTATCATCTCAAAAGCCGGCAACTGCCGGGCTGCTGCTTTCCTAACGATGCGGAGCCAACTTATGACCGCTCTTTTGAACATTTCGCACGTCTGGTTAAGGAAAAGAAAGTATAACATTGAGTAGGGGTAAGCCCCCGTGCTTACCCCCTGCTTTTTTCACACAAACCCGTTTTCAAACAACTTATGAGAGGAAGAAGAATGATGAAGATTGCCGAAGAAAAAAGTCCGTCAGACGGCCTGATGTCCGCACTTCGCCGGACAGCTTATTTTCCGACGCTTTTGCTGATAGTCGTACTTATGGGGGCTGTTGTTTCCTGTTCAGGATCAAGAGAAGAGAGAAAAAGTGAAGCACAAGCGAGTGAGGCAGAAGCAAGTGAAGCACAAGCGGGTGAAGCAGAAGCCGTCGAACCTCAGGCGAAAGCTGATGATCCCTGTCAGCAAACCCCCGATGTTGTAGAATATTTTGATTCCATGGGTTTTGATCAAAATCTTTCTGTATCGCTGAAATGCAATCATCCTGAAGTCACTGTCAAATTCCCTTTGTCGGTCAATATCTACAGAATACCGGACAGAGTTGATAAATGGTTCTACATGGTTGGGAAATATGAAGGCGCCGCCAAACCGGAAATTGAAAACGAAGGCAGGCGGAGCTTGCTGGGAGAAGCAATCTCTCTTGTTATCGGCGTGTATGATGTTATCAAGGAAAAAGTAATTTACAGTTCGGCAAAGAATTATAATGCCACGATCTATTACAAAGAAGGGACCGGAACGGTTACGAGGGTGGTTTTCACGCGCAAGCCGGATAAAGAAAGTCCCCCGGAAAAATAATCCGGTTTTGTTTGTTTTTCAGATGAGTTTGTTGTAAATAATCGTCAGGGTTTCTCGCAAAGACGCAAAGCGCGCAAAGAGCGAAAGAAAAGATTCTTCACTGCGTTCAGAATGACATGAAAATGACATGAAGAAGAGCGAAAGAAAAGATTCTTCACTGCGTTCAGAATGACAGGGAACGGAATTCAGAATGACAGG
>DZCT01000075.1:6041-14894 GCA_022736535.1 Desulfatirhabdium butyrativorans
TTCAGAATGACAGGAGCAGAGGTGATTGCCGGGTGTCATTCTGAGCGGAGCGAAGAATCTCTCCCCCTGTCATTTCGACCGAAGGGAGCCAATCTTATAAAATTCGGCTGGGATTCTTCACTGCGTTCAGAATGACATAATACTTTTTCTTTGCGTACTTTGCGCTCTTTGCGAGAAACGCTTATGTCAGATAAGGTTTGTAACATTTTTTTAAAAAAAAGGAGGATAAGGTATGAGTTATGTAGAAAAGAACATCATTCCGATTGTGCTTTTCATGCTGATGACAAGTTTCATTTCCTGCACTTCGGTTGCGGCTCCGCTTTCCTTTCCCGAAGGAGCGGCAGAAGAAGCCTGTAATGACTCGTCTGAATGTCTCAAATCGCTCTCGGAATCCGGCGTATTTGTCGAGCCGCCTGCATCGGCGTATAGTGAAATATACGACCTGTATGCGGATTATACGAAAAAAAATCAGCCTGTTTTCATTACCACGGATATTTTGTTTCATACCGCGCATAAGGTTTTTGATTACTCGCTGATGACAAGCGAACTGGAACTGCTGCCCTCATTGAAGACATTTTCAAAAGAAATGCTTCAGGCAGCTTTGCAACTGAAAACAGCGTCGGGGAAGAATGAGGCATTGCTTTCTCCCGTCAATCAGCTTATCGCTTATTTTGCTGTTCCGAATATATTGCTCGGAAATGAAGTAAAGCTGGAAGACTCGCTCAGGAAAAAAGCGGAAGACGAAATTGAACTGATCCGAAATAAGAAAGGCTTTGATTTTTCAAAGGTATTGAATCAGAAAGAAGATTACTCGCAGTATGCGGTCAGGGGACATTACAGCCGAAGCGAAGATTTGAAAAAATATTTCCTCGTTTCTATGTGGTACGGCAGAAGAATGTTCCGCTTTGACGAGTCTGACCCTGAAGGCGCCGGAGAGCCGACCGACACGCCTGACATCAAAGGCGGATGGTATAACGAGAGTCAAAAGAATCTCCATGAAATTGCAAAGGCTGAAATCACAGCCGGATGTCTCATGGTTTATCTGCTTGAAAATACAAAGGTAGAAGGAAAAGCCGCATTTGAACTTTACAAAAAATTAAAATCGCCTTTTGACTTTCTGGTGGGACGCTCCGAAGACATAAGCGTGGAAAAGCTGTCCGAGGCGATTGCGAGTAAAGAAGCATTCGGGGAAAACTGGAAACCTGCTGATCTCACAGATGAGACAAAGCTTTTTGCTATGGCGAAACAGGCGGCGGACAGCAATACGGTAAACATTGACGCCAGCGGCATGGGCAGAAAAGGGCTTACGCTTCTGGGACAGCGATTTATTCTTGATGCGGCTTTGTTTCAACGTCTTGTGCATAGCCATAAAAATCCGCTTCGTTATACCGGTAAAGCTTCAAAGAAAGAAAAGCCTTTCACATGGGCGATGGACAATGCAGACGGTGAAATCAGAGGCTTTCCGAGAGGAATGGATCTGATGGCGCTTCTCGGCTCGGAAACGGCAGCGGAAATGCTGAAAAAAGAAGGAGATACCGACTATGAAAATTATAACAGGCAATTTGACGGGTTAAATGAACTGTATCGGATTTTCAAATCTGAAGATATTCCTCAGAGCAATATCTATGAAAAAATGCTCCACGCTTTTGTACCCTTGTTTCAGGTAGGAAAAGATGCGCCTCAGTTTATGCGGTCTGATCTGTGGAAAAAGAAAAGCCTGAATACCGCGCTGGGCGCGTGGACAGAACTGAGACACGACACGGTTCTTTACGGAAAGCAGAGCTACACCTCTGTTTCAAGAGGCGGCTTAGGCTATCCGTCAAAACAGGCTTATCTCGAGCCAAATCCTAAAGTTTATCGGCGATTGTCTTCTCTTTTTTCCGATATGAAAAATTCCGGAGTAATCAGCGATTCAGAGATGTTGAGCAAGTATGACTCGCTGAGGGAAATTTTTGACAAACTCATTGAAATTTCGGAGAAAGAATTGAAAGGAAGCTTCCCTGACGAAACGGAGACGGATTTTCTGGCAAGCCTGAGCGGGCGTTTAAAAAACGAAGCAAAAGCGCCCTCGAAAATTGCAGAACTTATTTCCAAAGAAGGGGATTCGCAGATGCCTTTAGTCACAGATGTGCATACCCGAATGCCGGAAGCATTAACAGAAGCTGTCGGATTTCCAGTAAAAATAATTGTCGCTATTCCTGCGGGACAAGAGACGGTTCTGTTCTTCGGGGGAGTTTACAGTTGCTATGAGTTTAAAGTTCCTTACGGGAATCGGCTGACAGACGAGCAATGGACAGAGGAATTGAAATCAGGGAAAACAAAGCATCATCGCTTGTTTTTTTAAACACGAAGATCAGATGTGCAATGGAAAAGGAAATTTCTCGCAAAGGCGCAAAGAACGCAGAGAAAAACATAGAGCGATTTCTGAAGGTAGTGGTGTAGAAAAGGTGATGAACTATGTCCCTGTCATTCTGAGTGAAGCGAAGAATCTTTTATTATAACAGTGTATTATAAAAACAGAGATTCTTCACTTCGTTCAGAATGACAATTGCTTCGTTCAGAATGACACCCCGAAATCACCTATTCTGCACCACTACCATTTCTCTTTCCGTCTTTGCGGGCTTCGCGCCTTTGCGAGAAACTTTTATCTCTGATAACGTCTTTTAAATTAGGAGGAAGTCATGAGGAAATGTATCATCAAAATTTTTGTTTTTATTTTTGTTTTTACTTCAAGTTTTCAGGCGCAGGCTGCAAAACGTGCGTTGCTGATCGCAATCAATGAATACAAAGACCCGAAAGTGGTCAAGCTGGACGGCTGCGTGAATGACGGCAACAACATCATGAAGGTGCTGAAGGAAAATCTTTCTTTTAAAGACAGCGAGATCAGATATATAAAGAACGAAGAAGCCACACGGGACCGCATTCTTCGGGAATTTGACGACTGGCTCATTGACGGCACAGCCCCCGGCGATAAGATATTTATTTCTTATTCGGGACATGGCTCTTATATCGCGGACAGAAACGGAGACGAAACAGATGACGCTTCGGATGAAACCCTCTGTCCCTATGATACAGACCGAACCGGCTATTCCCTGAACAGAAATATGATTATTGATGACGAGATCGGGGAAAAGCTGAAAGCCTTGGAAGGAAGATTAGTTGTAATGATATTTGACAGTTGCCATTCGGGAACCTCTTCAAGATCGCTGAATACATCAACCGTGCGCTCTTTGTCCTATTTGGATGAACCTGCCTCGGAAGGACTCTCAAGCCGCAATGCGCTGAACCCGGGTTCTCAGACGCGGAACTCCCGCCTTTACAGCCTCTCGGAAGAAATTGATGCAAGTAAAAGTTATATGGTCTTTCTCTCTGCCACTTCGCCGCATCAGAAAGCCTATGAGATAAAGGTCAAAGAGGAAAAATACGGCGCGTTAAATTACAGCTTCATAGAGGCTTCCAAAGAGAAACGCGGGGATGTCAATCTTTCTGATATAAAGGATAAATTTTATGCTGTCAAAAAAACACAGACTGACATTTACGATCAGGACCCGCAGATAGAGGGAAATCCCGATCTGGCGAAGAGAAGTCTGAGGGAAATTTTCAGCGATTCATATCTCCTTGATCTTGCTTATGCAGCCAAAAATTCCAATCCGAATATCGCCCTTTCGATATGGGCAAATGAAAAAGGAAAAACCGGCTTCAGGCAGTTTGACTCTATGCAGTTTCATGTTCAATGCAGCGAGGAGGGCTATCTTTATCTTTTCAACCTGATGGAATCTTCAAGTGAAATGTATCTGATTTATCCCAATTACTGGTCTTTGGAGCGGAATCCTGAGAAAAGCAATTATATTGCCAAAAATGAGGAAATTCTTTTTCCGCCCCCGCCGATAAAAGGACTGCCGATCAGCTTCAACTTTAAAGCAGATAAGACCGGAAAGGAAAAAATCATCGCCATTGTGACCCGAAGCCCGTGGATAGAGATGGATGCGGTTATCGGTCAGAACAATGAGGCGAAAAAACTGATGAGCGATCAGGACAAGATGAAAATACTCGGGCTGCTTTATCGGAGACAGTCCGAGCGTCATGCAGAATATCAGGGAACAAACCTTCCCGATGACTGGGCAGGGGCATGTCTTGATATAGAGGTTTATTAAAACTGTCTGAACTCTGATTATCTCGTTCTCACGCTCCGCGTCAATGCCGTCAAGCTGACAATTCCGTACAATTCCGTAGGTCGGGGTGAGCCTGCGAACCCCGACATCATCCGACAGGTGCCGGGGTCCGCAGGCTCACCATCCGGCAGGTGTCGGGGTTCGCAGGCTCACCCCGACCTACTGCCATTGACGCAGAGCGTGGGAACGAGATCAGTCACAGTTCAGACAATTCCATAACAAGGAGGAATTTATGATGAAAAAAATTGTGTTTGCATTGATGACCCTGTTCTTTTTCTCTATGACTTTACTCACATCCTGTCTGCCTGAAAAAACTTTCGGCGTTAAACGTACAGGAACTTCGTCTCAGACAGCCGCGGGATACGGAACTCCCGGCGAAAAAAACACTGTCCGCGACATGCCGTCCGGGGACAGTCCGACGGTTTCCGATGACTTGAGACAAATCGTAAAAAAAGCATCTGATACATCTGACAAAAAAGCCTTGCTCATCGGCGTGGGAGATTATCCTTCTCTTCAGGGTAAAAGCCTTAGAGGACCGCAGAATGACGTTGCGCTCATCAAAAATGAATTTCTGATCCCGATTTTGGGTTACAGACCTGATGAAATCAAAATTCTGGCATCGCCGAATCCTGAAGACCCCGCAGGTCTTCCGCCGACAAAAGAAAACATTGTCCGTATGATGGAAGACTGGTTTTTGAAAGGCGATCATGTCAAAGAACGCTTCTTTTTCTTTGCCGGACACGGCAGCCAAACTGAGGACCTTGACGGAGATGAAAATGACGGAAAAGACGAGGTGATTCTGGCCCGTGAGGCCGCATGGGAGAATCATAAACTGCGGCGTGAAACGCTTATCATTGACGATGACATCAGGGAATGGTTTGAAAAATTGGAGGGAAAAAAACTGATCGCTGTTTTTGACAGTTGCAATTCCGGAACCGTTTGCCGTTCTATAGATACGGATATTTCGGTTAAAACTTCAAGATTTGTGCAGAACTCTTTTGACGAGAACAGGAGAGGTGTGACCAGAGGAGAGACAGATAGGGATGAATCGAATTTTACAGATCGCATTCCGAAAAATCATGTTTATTTCTATGCCGCCGAGAGTTCTCAGACCGCAGATGAAAAATTCTTCGGCGACACCGGGCTTCATCAGGGATGCTTTACCAAAGCTTTTATTAAATCTGTGAAAGAATTGCTCAGAAATACGGCTCAAAAACGAAGCATCTCGGATGTCTCGTATCTGGACTTATATGTCGCAGTGAATGATGAGATGAAAAACAAGCAGAATCTTTCGCAGACGCCGGATATTCAGCCCGCTTATCGGGGAGAAGGGGTTGAATATGAAGGCACAGATTCCGAAGAACTGCTGAAACCTTTCCTGAAGGCTACAAAAGATGCGGAAATGTCTCCTGTAGCCGAAACACGGCTTCCTGATGCGGATCGTCACAAAATCAATGTGCTGCTGATACAGGAGGGCGGAAATGTACTGAGTTTACCGGATTTGGGCGGGTCTCAAAAATATGCTTCTCTTGATTTTGAAAAGAAAGAGAAAGGCCACGATCTTTACATCAATATCGCTGAAAAATCCGTTAAACTGAGCAACGGAAACGGCGATCTGCTGAACAGTTTTGACTATTCCGGGAAAACGCAGCTTATTCAGGAAATCGAAAAACGGATAAAACACGCCTTTTTGAAAGACCTGCTGGCAAAGATAAAATCGCCGCAGGCTTTTCCCATGTCTCTCCGTGTGGAATATGAGGGAAAAGACTATGATAAGAACGATTTTTACTGCGGGCAGAAAATAACCTATCTTCTTGAAAGCAAAGCAGGTGCGGATGTCTATGTCTATGTTTTCTCAGTGAATGCCGCAGGTAGCGAACTGAATCTTTATCTGCCTTTTGAGTGTCAGAAAAATAACAGGATCAGGCAAGGAGAACGCATTCGTATCCTTGATGAACAATGCAGTAAAGATTATGAGTTGAGAATCAGCGACGAACCCGGAGAGGAGATTCTGAAAGTGATTGCCTCGCCCAAGCCGCTGAACATTAAAATGGCTCAGGAAGGAATAGGCGGCGCATCAGCAATGACCTTTGAACAGGCATTGGGAAATGTCAAAGATGTGATTGCACAGCTCAAAGCCTGTGACATCTGGTATGAGGATACCAGAAAGTATATGAATCATGAGTTGTCTGATTATAATAAGATCGTGGGGAACTAAACGTCCGGAGTGCTGAAATGAGCGGAGCGAAATTTTAGCAATATTCCGTTATCAATTGCTAAAATTTCATTTCAGCACTCCGGATCGGCGGTAATTTTGCGTAGAGCGATTTTTCAAATCGTTTATCTGAACAAATTAAAAGCGAATTAAAAATTCGCTCTACAACAAAAAAGGAGGTTATCATGAAGAAAATTGTAATGGTTCTGTCGTTGTGTTTTGTACTTATCACCACGGCAAATGCGGCTTGGGCGCAGGACTGCGGCGCAGCAAACAAAGACAAAGACGCTTATCTTGAAGCGATTCGAGTCAATGAGCGTGATTTCAAATCCTGCTTTGCGCTGGGCGATCTCTACGCCAGATGCGGATGTCCCACACATGCGCTTCGTTTTTACGGCAAAGGCTTGGATATTCTGAAAGCCGACATCAATCTGAAAGCCGGACATCGTGATCTTTTCAGCAAATATGAAAGACAGTTCGCCGAATTGGAAAAGAAAAACCCTTATCGGGGCCCGGGTATTCTGGAAAACCATCTGAATAAAAACACGGCGGCAAGGCTGGGCGTCCGTCCTCAGATAGACATTTTCATCGAGTTTGATTTTGCCAAAGGCGCAATCAATGAGGATTCCAAAGCGCAGTTGGATACGGTGGCGGATGTCTTTAAAAAAGACATTATGAAACCCTACAAGTTCATCATACAGGGGCATACGGATACCGTCGGCGGCGATGCGTATAATATGCGATTGTCTGAGGGAAGGGCAAAATCGGTAGAGGATTATCTTTTAAATCAAAGCGTCCCTGCCGACGCTGTTTTTCTGGTGGAGGGAAAAGGCGAAACCCAGACCCTGGCCCGTGAAGACGGTGAAACAGACGAGGCATGGCAGAGCAGAAACCGCAGGGTGGTCTTTATTTCCTGCGATAAAAGCGACTCAAAGGAAGAATGTATGCGGAACGCAGGGGAAAATAATTGAGCAGACGGCGGGGGCGTAACCCCGCCCTGCCGTTAAGTTAAGGGCGGGACATTGATCTTCCCCCTTTTTTAAAGGGGGACCGAGGGGGATTTTCGGCTGTCTGCGCAGAAATCCCCCCTGCCCCCCTTTAAGAAAGGGGGCCATTTTATTAAAATCGGGCCGCTTGACTTAACGGCATTGGGGCGTAACCCCGCCCTGCCGTTAAAAAAGGAAGCTCTCGTCTTTGTTAATGTGAAAGCAGATGAAAAAAAAATAAAAAAAAATTAAGAAAAATTTTTTTCCTGCATATTATACTTATGAGTTACCCGGTTGATGAAAAAATAAGAGCCGCGAGCGTGAGCGACCCGGGATTGTGTAACTTCTGATATTTTTATATTGACTTTCTGCGCTTGTTTTCATATTTTATAAGGTATAAAAAGTCAGCCGGGTGAAACCGGATGTTCCCTCCGGATTTCTGAATCAGAATTTACGGGTAAGCCCTCAGCATCCTGATTCAGAATGATGGAAGGACAATCCTGTTTTGTCCGGCAGGAAATAAGGTTATTCCGTGTTTCTGTGTCAGGCGGTTCACAGATATTGAACATGCCGTCTGAACACAGAAGCCCGAATAACAAACTTAAACCAAAGGAAAAGGAGAAGAAAGATGGGAAAACTCAGGAAATGGTCATGGGGACCGGTCATTTTTCTGGCATTCATGCTGAGTTACGTCAATGCTGCTCATGCGCTGACAAACTCTGAAGTCAATGCCGCGTTTCAGTTCAATTTCAACAACCCGGGCAGCAGGGCAGCCGGAATGGGCGGTGCGTTTATATCCCAAGCGGATGACGCCACTGCCGCGTATGCAAATCCCGCGGGACTTGTCAATCTCGTCATTCCCGAAGCCTCTATGGAACTGAAATATAACCGTTATACGGTGAATGTTCCCAATTATCAAAGGGAAATGACCAATTACGAGTATAAATTTGACGGGAGCGGGTCCCGTGATTTTACGGAATCTGTTGTCAACTCTTCATTTGCCAGTTTTGTTTACTGTTTTCAGGAACAAGAAGCTGAATCGCCTGACAAAGCCGAAGGTTTTAAAGAGCGCATACGCTTTGCTATCTATCGCCATGAACTCGTCAATTATGAATCCGACATTCATACCAATGTCTTTGACATGGGCGGAAAAAGGAAGAACGCCATCCTTCCTACGCAGTCAGCAGTTGACCTGAACATAAACGACATCGGCATTTCAGCCGCCTTTAAGCTTCTGGAATCAGGCAAACTCAATATCGGCGCAACCATAAGGTTTTCTCAGTATGAGATGAGGAACAGCCTGAAACGATATGGTTTTGACATTAATGAGGACTTGTATAAAGTCAATTACGGGGAAAAGAATCTGACTTCCCGCTGGAGCGTGGATGAAAGCGACAGCGACATTTCCTTTATCGCCGGGATTCAGTTCAAGCCTGTTGAAAATTTGGTAGTCATATAGTATTGGTGATTTCCTTTCTGA
>DZCT01000532.1 GCA_022736535.1 Desulfatirhabdium butyrativorans
TGTTCTCCGTGGGCTTTTAAAACTCTGTGTCCTCTGTGGGAAACATTTTTTTCCCACAGAGATCACAGAGAAGACACAGAGAACACAGAGTTTAAAAAAAATCTCTAACAGCAGCGGCTGTTCGATTAGGTGCATGTAAGGAAATATCTTTATTATGAGCGGAAAAATTACCTTTTTTATGTTCGGCAACAGCGGCGCCCCCGTAAGACAGGTAAATATATCCAAAGCCTCTTTGGTTTGTGCGGCTTTTTTTGCAATAGGATGTATGGCGGCAAGCGGCTTCGGCATTTATGATTATTATCAGCTTAAAAAAACAGTGACTGACAACACACATCTTGAAAGAAAGGCAGAGCATCAGGCTTATGAAATAACGCTTCAGCGGAAACAGATTCAGAATTTTGCAAAAGAGGTGAATGCCTTGAAAGCCCAAATAGTGGCATTGAACGATTTTGAAAAACGGATACGGGTCATCGCGGGCATTGCCCCTTCGGATAAGCAGAAAGGCATTTTCGGCATCGGCGGCTCTGCACCGGAAGACCTGAACGCCAAAGTTCCGCTCACAGAAAAGCATAACAGTCTGGTTCGCGAAATGAGCGGTCAGGTGGAACAGCTTCATCTGGCATCCGTTGCCCAGGAAGACGGGTTTGAGTCTCTCATAAAATATCTGGTTGATCAGGGGAATCTTCTGGCGCATACACCGGCAATCCGTCCCGCAAGGGGAATGGTCACATCCAGATTCGGAAGCCGGGTATCACCGTTTACAGGTCAGAGCGAATTTCATGAAGGCTTGGACATTGCAAACAGTTACGGCACGCCTGTTACTGCCGCTGCAAACGGTACGGTCACGTATGCCGACGCCAAAGGCGCGTGGGGCAATATGATAATGGTCAGTCACGGACACGGCATGGTCACCTGCTATGCCCATTTGAGCAAATTTCTGAAAAAACCCGGCGATACGGTCAGACGGGGTGAGATCATCGGAGAGATCGGCGCCACCGGACGAACCACGGGACCCCATCTTCATTATGAAGTGCGCCTGAACGGAACGCCGGTCAATCCTGAAAAATACATATTGAATTAACAGCACTCCGGAGTGCGGAAATGAGCGAAACCTTTCATTCTGAGCAAGGCGTGTCATTCTGAGCGCAGCGAAGAATCTCTTTCTCACACTGAGACCCTTCGCTCCGCTCAGGGTGACATTTTTATTACTGTGCCATTCTGAGCAAGGCGTGTCATTCTGAGCGCAGCGAAGAATCTCTTTCTCACACTGAGACCCTTCGCTCCGCTCAGGGTGACATTTTTATTACTGTGCCATTCTGAGCAAGGCGTGTCATTCTGAGCGCAGCGAAGAATCTCTCTCCGATGCTGAGACCCTTCGCTCCGCTCAGGGTGACAGTGCCGGCTCGCTCAGGGTGACAGTTCTGTACTACGGAAATGGATAGATATATCCTCATTCCCCCCTCAATTTCTCAATTCAATTTAAGAAGGAATCATCCGTAAATGTTCTTTAATTTTTTGACAAAAATCTTTGGAAGCAAAAATGAACGTGAGATGCGGAAGCTTCAGCCCCTTGTGGAGGAAATCGCCTCTTATGAAGAGAAAATGCAGTCAATGGATGACGAGGCGCTGAAGCATCAGACCGTATTGTTCAGAGAGCGCTTTGAACAGGGCGCGCCGCTTGATGAATTGCTTCCCGAAGCTTTTGCAACGGTAAGAGAAGCTTCTGTCCGTGTGCTGAACATGCGGCATTTTGATGTTCAGATGATCGGCGGCATTGTGCTTCATCAGGGAAAAATTGCGGAAATGAAGACCGGCGAGGGAAAAACATTAGTCGCCACGCTTCCGGCTTATCTCAACGCCATTCCCGGCACGGGCGTTCATATTATTACGGTCAATGACTATCTGGCAAAACGTGACACCGAATGGATGGGACAGATTTACAGATTTCTGGGGCTTTCGGTCGGCACTGTGGTTCACGGTCTGAATGACAAGGAGCGTCAGGCAGCTTACGGCGCGGATATTACCTTCGGCACCAACAATGAATTCGGCTTTGACTATCTGCGGGACAATATGAAATACAACAGCAAATCGCTGGTTCAGGGCGAACTCAATTATGCCATTGTGGATGAGGTTGACAGCATTCTGATTGACGAAGCCCGAACCCCGCTGATTATCTCAGGACCTGCGGAAAAATCAACGGATCTGTATTATCAGGTGAACAAAATCATTCCCCGTCTTTTGGCTGAAAAAGATTTCACTGTTGATGAAAAAGCCCGAACCGTGGTGCTGACTGAAGAAGGTGTGGCAAAAGCCGAGCATTTTCTGAAAGTTGACAATCTCTATGACGCCAAATATATCGAACTGCTGCATCATGTCAATCAGGCATTGAAAGCCCATAAGCTTTTTAAATTGGATGTTGATTATATTGTGAAAAACGGAGAAGTCATTATTGTTGACGAATTTACCGGCAGACTGATGCCCGGGCGCCGTTACAGCGAAGGGCTGCATCAGGCGCTGGAAGCAAAAGAGAATGTAAAGATAGAAAATGAAAATCAGACGCTTGCCACCATCACATTTCAGAATTATTTCAGAATGTATGCCAAGCTTGCCGGCATGACCGGCACGGCGGATACAGAAGCCGCGGAATTTAAAAAGATATACAATTTAGATGTGGCGGTCATTCCCACGCACAGAGCCATGATCCGAACCGATCATGCGGATGTGATTTATAAAACCAAAGAAGAAAAATATGAGGCGGTCTTAGACGAAATTGAAGAACTCAATGAAGACGGGCAGCCGGTGCTGGTGGGGACCATTTCGATTGATGTGTCGGAATATCTGAGCCGAAAGCTGACCAAAAGAGGCATCCGGCATTCGGTGCTGAATGCCAAACACCATGAAAAAGAAGCGGAAATTGTTTCCATGGCCGGGCGGAAAGGCGCGGTCACCATTTCCACCAACATGGCAGGGCGCGGTACGGATATTGTGCTGGGCGGCAATCTTGAAGCGGAGCTTGCCCGTTTTGAAAAGCCTTCGGCAGAAGACATCCGAAAGATCAAGGAGCGCTGGCAGGAAGAACATGAAGAGGTTGTAAGTCTCGGCGGTCTGCATATCATCGGCACGGAAAGGCATGAATCCCGGCGGATAGACAACCAGCTTCGGGGGCGTTCAGGC
>DZCT01000533.1 GCA_022736535.1 Desulfatirhabdium butyrativorans
GGGTTCGCAGGCTCACCCCGACCTACTGCCATTGACGCGGAGCGTGGGAACGAGAATCGCAACTGTGTAACTCCTGATAGAAAAAAAATCAGGTTGACATTTCTGCTTTTTTATATTAGAGAGTATCTATATTTTTATGATGAACGGTGTTTCAGCATGTTTTTTCATTAAGCTTCATGGATGTTTTCATAAATGGATAACAGGCTAAAGGCCATAAAATAAACGGAATGATATTTTTAGAAGGAGGTTTTACATGCCGACAGTTGAGTACAAAGGAAAGACGTTCACAATAGATGAGGACGGGTTTATTGATGATTATTCCAACTGGAGTCAGGAGTGGGTACAGTGGGTCAAAGAGC
Organism: Desulfatirhabdium butyrativorans; assembly: GCA_022736535.1. GTDB lineage: Bacteria > Desulfobacterota > Desulfobacteria > Desulfobacterales > JAIFKL01 > JAIFKL01. Next base: position 360 of record DZCT01000533.1, read on the forward strand.
AGGAAGGTATTGATGAACTGAATGACGAACACAATCAGGTTATCAAAGTCCTGCGTGAATATTATGAGAAAAACGGCATTGCGCCGATGGTTCGCGTACTTTCAAAGGTGACGGGTTTCAAACTGAAACATATCTATGAACTGTTCCCCTCAGGACCCGGTAAGGGAGCCTGTAAGATGGCCGGTCTTCCCAAACCGACTGGATGCGTTTAATCGCTTTGAGTCTTTGTTCTTGTTTTTTTAACTGAAAAAAAGCCCTGCCTGTAACAAGGCGGGCTTTTTTGCATATCACGCCCGTCGCTGTCAATTGCGCTTTTGAAATCTGCTTTTTCATTAAATATCAGTGTATTTCGCCGCCCCTTTCTGAAAAAAAACACCCGAAAAAAGACACAGATGATAGCAGCCTCAAGGATAAAAAAATGAAATTTGAATCTGTCATAGGGCTTGAAGTCCACGCCCAGTTAAAAACAAAAACAAAGGTTTTCTGCAACTGTTCAACCCGTTTCGGAGCGCCGCCCAATACCCATACCTGTCCGGTCTGTCTGGGGATGCCGGGCGTGCTTCCCGTGCTGAACAGAAAAGTGGCGGATTATGCCGTCCGTATGGGCATTGCCACAAACTGCAACATTGCATCTGAAAGCAGATTTGCACGGAAAAATTATTTTTATCCCGATCTGCCCAAAGGATACCAGATTTCTCAGTATGAAATGCCGCTTGCACAGAAGGGTTACATTGACATCGAGAACAACGGCGAAAAAGAACGCATCGGCATTACGAGAATCCATATTGAAGAAGATGCGGGAAAGCTGAACCATGATCCGAACCTGCCCGTCAGCATGGTGGATTTCAACCGCACCGGCGTGCCGCTCATTGAAATCGTGAGCGAACCGGACATCCGCACTCCGGAACAGGCAGGCGCATATCTCAGAAAGCTGCGCTCCATTTTGCGCTATCTGGATATTTGCGACGGCAACATGGAAGAAGGCAGTTTCCGATGTGATGCGAATGTGTCTGTCATGCCAAAAGGCTCGGAAACTTTCGGCACACGGGCAGAACTGAAAAATCTCAATTCTTTCAAGCATGTGGAAAAAGCCATTGCTTTTGAAATTGAGCGGCAGAAAGAAATCATCGGCGACGGGGGCAAAGTGGTGCAGGAAACCCGGCTCTGGGATCCGGTGAAAAATGTGACGACTTCCATGCGCTCCAAAGAAGAAGCCCATGATTACCGCTATTTTCCGGACCCTGATCTGCTGCCCTTGGTGATTTCGGATGAGTGGATTCAGTCTGTGAAAGCATCGCTTCCCGAACTGCCGGATCAGAAAAAAGAGCGTTTTGTCAGCGAATACGGTCTGCCTTCATTAGATGCGGAAGTGCTGACATCAGCCCGTGAATTGGCGGATTATTTTGAAGCCTGCGTCAGAATTTTTCCGCAGCCCAAGCCGGTGAGCAACTGGGTCATGGGGGCTTTGCTGGGGCTTCTGAATGCGGAAGGAAAAAGCATTGAAGATTCTCCGATTTCCCCGGCAAATTTGGCGGAACTGTTAAAACTGATTGCGGACAATGTGATCAGCGGCAAGATTGCCAAGACCGTGTTTGACGAAATGGCGAAAAGCGGAAAACCGCCCAAAGCCATTGTGGAAGAAAAAGGGCTTGTTCAGGTCACGGATACAGCCGCTATTGAAGCTGTTGTTGACACGGTGATTGCCCGGCATCCCAAAGAAGCGGAAGATTACCGGGGCGGAAAAGACAAAGTGTTGGGCTTTTTCGTGGGGCAGATCATGAAGGAAACCAAAGGCAAGGCAAATCCGCAGATTGTGAATCAGATTCTGAAAGAAAGGTTGGGAAGGGGTTAGGGGTTTGGGGTGAGAGGTTCGGGGTAAGCTCCTGACTCTTAAAGTCTGCCTCTGTGTTACAAGGCGGAAACACCAAGTTCACCGGCGCACGCTGTCAGGCGTGTCCGGTGCAACCGGTGCGAGATGTTTTTACAACTGTCTGTTACCGAATGAAATAAATCGGACAAATTCCTTTTTCGGCAACAGGTTCAAGCTCATGACGGTCTGAAGTATATAGAGTGCCGCATAATCTCTTTGTTATTGATAATGCCAAACAGTCTGCATAAGAGATACGTCGAATTGTGGCTTTAAATTCAGCAGATTCTTTCCAAATCGCCGCGTCCATGTCTTCTCGGACAACTAAGCCTGTCAAATACAGGTCTTCAAGTAACAGATCGGCATCTTTACGATTTTCACCTCTGGAAAGACAATCTTTATACACTTCGCACATATTGATTGCGTGTATAAAACATTTTTCAGAAATTAACGCAGATTCGACAACATCAGCTCCTTCTTCATCTCTGAGATATGCGATTACGGCACAGGCATCAAGAATAACCATTTCCGTCTTATCCCTCTAATAAAATTTCATCATCTTTTTTTCTTGCAAAATCCTCACTGGAAGGAAGTTTGTTTTTGTACTTCCCGCGTATTGATTTAATGTGCAAAATACGCATCTCTTCAAAAGAACCGGCTTCTCGGATTAAATGACCGCTTTTTGATACTGATGAAGTTCCGACAATACCGTCCTGTATAATAGGCGGACTTGAATCATCTGTTAATTCTTCTGATTTTCTTCTGATTTCCGCAACTCTTCTGAAAAACACTGAAAAACGGTTTTGAATATATCTATATGTTTCAAACATCATATCCTCCAATTGCAATAAAAAAAATAATATGTTATACCAAATCTCTTTTGAATCTGTACCTTTTTTTAACAGGGATATACAGGATG
>DZCT01000534.1 GCA_022736535.1 Desulfatirhabdium butyrativorans
CGCCGAATCGTGAAACTGTGTCGCTTTTGCTCACGCAGTCAAGTATCCGGCGGGCAGCCTCCACCAGAAAATCATCGCCGGCTCTGTGTCCCAGCGCCTCGTTGATGAGTTTGAAACGGTCTAAGTCCAGAAACATGAGCGCCGCCATTTTCTTTTTTCTGCCTGAGTGGTACAGCGCCTGTCTGAGACGGTCATCAAAAAGCGAGCGGTTGGGCAGACCTGTGAGAAAATCATAATTTGTGACATGCTCCAGATTTCCTTCTGCCTGCTTGACGCAGGTAATATCTGTAAACATGCCGACAAAATGCGTTATCTGATTTTCCGCATTCCGAATCGCATTGATGGAAAGCCATTTGGGATAGATTTCGCCGCTTTTCCGGCGGTCCCAGACTTCTCCCTCCCAGTGTCCGCTGGCAAAAATTGTCTGCCACATATCGGTGTAAAAAGCTTTGTCGTGTCTGTCGGATTTGAGCAGGCTCGGTTTTTTCCCCACAGCTTCTTCTTTTGAATAGCCCGTAATTTTTGTGAATGCCGCGTTCACATCGCTGATAGTTCCGTCTGCTGCGGTGATGAGGATTCCCTGACTGCTGCTTTCAAAAATTTTGATCCAGATACGGCATTCATCCATGCTTTCTGCCAAAGCTTTCTGAACAGACTGCAATTCAGACGCCGTTTTATCGTATTCGTCTTTTGATTTGAAATCAGACATGGCTGATCCCTCCGCCGATGAAAAAGTCCGTAAATAAAATCCACGAAAAAACACGAAAGGTACGAAGGACACGAAATAAATCGCTGTTTTCTCGTTCCCACGCGCCGCGTCAATGTCATTAAGTCAAGAGAAAAATGTAGGTCGGGGTGAGCCTGCGAACCCCGACATCATCCGGCTCACCCCGACCCACGAAATTGTCAACTTGACGGCATTGACGCGCCGCGTGGGAACGTCCCGTCCGGAGTGCGAAAATAGAGCGAAGCGGTTTTTCGCACCGGATTGTGATTGTGCAAAAATGCAAAAATGTGCAAAAAACGCTGTTGCAAAAAACGCTGCGCTCTATTTTTGCACTCCGAGGCGGGACGCGGAGCGTCCGAGCTACATTCCCACGCGCCGCGTGGGAACGAGATCAACTGCGTAACTTCTATCATCATAGCGGTTTAAAACAAAATCGTCAAATCATCTTTGCAAGTTGTCTTCTTTTTACAAATATGATAAATAATCCTTTTTGGAACGCGAAGAAAAAAAGAACCACGAAGGACACGAAAAAAGAAAGAATGAAATGCCTATGAAATCCATATATTTATTGAAATCTTACCTTATTGAAAAGCGTCTCGCCGTTATCGTAGGTGTGGTCTGTCTGATTGCCGTGGATATGTTCCAGCTTTATCTTCCCCGTCTCATCAAAAGGGCAATTGATGATCTGACAGCTTTCAGGATAGATTTGGGAGGCTTGTCCCTGTATGCTTTGTACATGGTGGGAATTGCCGTGATGATCGGCATGTTCAGATACGGATGGCTGCGCTGTTTTGTCGGCATGTCAAGGCGTGTGGAAGAAGGCTTGCGGAATCAGCTTTTTGAACATGTTCAGACCCTTTCGCCTTCGTATTTCGACAAAACTAAAACCGGCGACCTGATGGCGCACGCCAGCAATGATATGCTGCAAGTGCGGATGGCGACCGGCATCGGCGTGGTCACGATTATTGACACGATTTTTATGGGAACTGCCGCGATTGCTTTTATGGCTTATATCAATGTCAGCCTGACGCTGTTCGCGCTCGCGCCCATGCCGCTGGTGGTGCTGGCATCATGGTATTTCAGCAAAAAAATGCACCTGATGTACGGCGAAGTTCAGGAGACATTTTCGGAACTCACGGAAGTGGTCAGAGAGCGGCTGGCGGGCATCCGCATTATCAAGGCATACAACAGAGAAAAAGATTCTCTCGCCGGATTGGAAAAAATTTCCGGGGTCTATGTTTCCAACAATCTGAAATTGGCGAGAATTACCGGCTCTTTTTCGCCGATGATTACGCTTTTTTCCAACATGAGCCTTGCCGTGATTCTCTGCGTGGGCGGCAGACAGACCATTCTCACAGACATTACCGCAGGGGATTTTGTGGCGTTCACGAGCTATATGGGCTTGCTGATGTGGCCCATGATGGCTGTCGGCACGGTGACAAACCTTGTGCAGCGTGGAAAAGCCTCATTGGACAGAATCAACAAAATTTTAGAAACCCGTCCCGACATCGCCGACATCCCGAATGCAAAAGCGGTTCAGCAAATCAGGCACAGCATTGTGTTTGAAAATGTCGGATTTTCATATAACAGGGACAGGTTGCAGGTTGCAGGGGACAGGTTGCAAGCGCCTGCGCTTTCCGAAATCAATCTCAAGATAGAGCGGGGAATGACGCTTGGGATTATCGGTCCTCCGGGAAGCGGAAAAACCGCGCTCTTAAGTCTGACGCCGAGATTTTATGATGTCTGCGAGGGCAGGATTCTCATAGACGGAACCGACATCCGGGATTTCAAACTCCGTGATCTCCGCACCCTGATTTCCTTTATGCCTCAGGAGCCGTTTCTCTTTGCCGGTACGATTCGGGAAAATATCATGTTCGGCAATGACAAAGCGCAGGAATCCGATCTTATCAAAGCAGTCGAAGCGGCTGCGCTTTATGATACGATTCGTTCTTTTCCGGAGGGTTTTGAAACTGTGGTGGGAGAAAGAGGCGTGATTCTTTCCGGGGGGCAGAAACAGCGCATTGCGCTTGCCCGTGCGCTGATACGCAACAGTCCGGTGCTGATGCTCGATGATCCCATCAGTCAGGTGGATGCGGAAACGGCAAGTTCCATCATCAATACGATAAAATCTGCGGCTGAGGCACGAACCGTGTTCATTGTCTCGCATCGGCTCTCCGCGCTTCGATTCGCGGATCAGATTATCACGCTGAAAGAGGGCAGGATTACGGAATCCGGCACGCATGAACAGTTGGCGCAATACGAAAGCTACTATGCGAAAACCCTTCGCCTGCAACAAATAGAAGAGGAACTGAATGCGTTTTAACTCTGTCCTCGTTCTCGTTCCCACGCGCCGCGTCAATGCTGTCAAGCTGACAATTCCGTACAATTCCGTAGGTCGGGGTGAGCCTGCGAACCCCG
>DZCT01000535.1 GCA_022736535.1 Desulfatirhabdium butyrativorans
GGCTCTGTGTTTTCTTTCCGAAAAATAAGGAAAAAATTCAAAGTATTACAGAGCTTGAAGGGCAGAAAACCGGAATTGTGAGCGGCACTTACCATGAGCAGGAATTGCGTAAAAATTATCCTGAAATCGAAATTGTTCCGTTCACTGCCGTTGAAGATATGATTCATGCGGTGCGTGCAGGAGAAATCCGTGCCTTTGTCAGCACGCCGGCATCGGTTTTGCAGACGTTGAACAGACTGGGACTTGCCGGGGAGTTTGAATCAACAAATGAAAACTTTTTTGCCCGAAAAGTTCATGCGGGCGTGCTGAAAGAAAATACAGAACTGCTTGCCCTGATTGACAAAGGCTTTGACGCGATCAGCAATGATGAAATGGCGGAAATCGAAGCCCGATGGGTGCCGGATCCCTCAAAACGCTATTACCGGAGTCCCGAAATTATCCGGCTGACCGCCGCGGAAGAAACTTGGCTGAAAAAACACAAAACGGTCAGAATCAGCATTCCGGCGGTGTTTCCGCCCATGATGTTTCTTGGGGAAGATCAGACAGTTCAGGGGATGATTCCGGATTATCTCGCGCTGTTCGGCAAAAATACAGGCTTGCGGTTCGAGCCGACTGCCACGTCTCTGTCCGATCTGTCCGGGCTGATAAAAACACGGCAGACCGATATGTTTCCGGCTTTTATGAATCTTCAGCCGGATGCCCCCGTGAACATGACCGCTCCCTGTTTTCCGATCAGTTGGGTGATTGTCAACCGCAGCGACGCCCCGTTTGCAAGAAATCTGAATGATTTTGAAGGAATGAGGGTTTCTGTGGTGAAAGACATTCCGATTTATGAATGTATCATAAAAGATCACCCGGAAATCATCCTTCATACGGAAAAAACCCCGCTTGACGCGCTTGAATCGGTTTCAGCGGGAAAGAGCGATGCTTTTGTCGCCGCGTTTCCGGTTGCCGGATACATGATTCGGAAACACAATCTTGCCAATCTGAAAATCGCGGGTATCGCTGGATACGATGATTTTCTGCTCCGATTTGCGGTCCGAAGCGATATGCCTGAATTAACCGGTATTCTCAACAAAGCGATTTATGCGCTTTCTCCGCAGAAACACGATGAAATCTTTCAGAATTATATGCCTGTCCGCTTTCAGCGTGAGGCGGATACAGGCGAAATTTTAAAATGGGCGGCACGGATCACCGGCTTTTTTATCATCATTCTGGGAATATCGCTGCTCTGGAACCGGCGGCTGGAAAAAGAGATTGCCGAGCGAAAGCGGGCAGAACAATTCATCCGAGAGCAGCATGAGCGGATTCAGGAGCAGAATGAAGAATTGCAGGCTCAGAGCGAAGAATTGCGGGTGCAGAGCGAAGAATTGTTTCAAAGCGAAAAACAGTTCCGTGCCATGTTTGAAAATCACTATGCGGTGATGCTTCTGATTGATCCTGAAACCGGCAGAATTGTCCGCGCCAATCGGGGCGCTGAAAAATTCTACGGCTATACTGCCGGGGAATTTAAAAATCTGACGATTTTTCAGATCAGTCAGTTAAACCGGGAAGAAGTTGATCGGATCATAGCAGAAGCCAAATCCCGAAAGCAGAACCATTTTGAATCTGTTCATCTTCTTGCAGGCGGAGAGATTCGGGATGTGGAAGTCCATTCCTCTCCGATTCCGTTTAAAGGAAAAAGCATTCTGTTTTCGATTGTCCACGACATCACCGAGCGCAGGCGGGCGGAAAATGCCCTGCGGGAGAGTGAAGAAAAATACCGTATTCTTGTTGAACAGCAGGAAGATGTGATTTGCCGATGGCTTCCCGACACCACCTTAACCTTTGTCAATGAAAGTTATTGCCGCTTTTTTGGAAAAACCCCTGAAGAACTTGTCGGTACAAAATGGCTCTTTTTTATCCCGGAAAGTTCGAGAGAGGAAGTAAAGCGTTTTTATGAATCTATTGCAGAGAATCCGAAAACATATTCCTATGAACATGAATCCGTCAATACTCAGGGTGAAATCCGCTGGCAGTCGTGGATTGACACGCCGATTATATCTGACGGAAAGGTATCTGAATTTCAGTCTGCGGGGCGGGACATTACCGAGCGTAAAAAAATGGAGGCAGAACTCCGCAAAACAAAAGAGAGGGCAGAAGCCGCGACCCGCGCCAAAAGCGAATTTCTGGCGGTTATGAGCCATGAAATCCGCACGCCCCTGAACGGTGTTATCGGTCTGAGCGATCTGCTTTTTACAACAAAGCTGACGGATATTCAGCGCAGCTATCTGCAACATCTGAGATATTCCGCAGATTCTCTGCTGGATGTTATCAATGATATTCTGGATATATCCAAAATTGAGGCGGATAAACTTGAACTGGAACATATTGAATTTGACCTGCGGCTTATGATGGAAAGCATCACGATGATGATGACCCACAGATGCAGCGAAAAAGGGATTGCCCTGACAGCAGAAACTGATCCGGATATTCCGAAAATCTTTATCGGCGATCCGGTCAGAATCCGTCAGATCATTCTGAATCTGCTCAGTAATGCGGTCAAATTCACGGAAAAGGGAAATGTAAGGTTAGAGGTCAGAGGTGAGAGGTCAGAGGTGAGAGGTGCACCCCGAACCTCGAACCCCGTACCTCTGACCATTGAAGTATCCGACACCGGCATCGGCATTCCGGCGGAGAAATTAAGCACGATTTTTGAAAGCTTCACGCAGGCGGACGGCTCCGTGACCCGGAAGTACGGCGGCACCGGACTGGGGCTGACGATTTCCAAAAAATTGGCTGAAATGATGAAGGGCAGCATCACGGTTGAAAGCACGCCGGGCAAAGGAACCTGTTTTTATGTGAATCTGCCGCTGCCGATTGCGGATAAGCAGTCCTTGCCGGAACAGTCCCGGAAGTCTTCAGATGAAAAGAAAACTCCGTCATCTTATACCGGCAATATTCTGGTTGCCGAAGACAATCCGATAAATATGCTGATTATCCGGACACATCTGGCAGAAATGGGATTTCAGATCATCGAAGCGGCAAACGGAAAAGAAGCGGTGGAAAAATATGCCGGCAATGCGGTTGTTCTGATTTTCATGGATATTCACATGCCGGAAATGAACGGATTCGAGGCAACCCGGAAAATCCGGGAATA
>DZCT01000076.1 GCA_022736535.1 Desulfatirhabdium butyrativorans
CTGTGCCCTCTGTGGGAAAGAAAATGAGAGCATACTTTCAATAGAGATTTGGTATTACACTTGTCTGGTTCGGATATTCGATTGACGAACTCAGCCGGATGAGGAAAGAATATATCGGCGGTGAATCTGTCCAAAACATTCAGTTTGAAACACTGCCGGATTATGCGGAAAATATGGTTTTAAAACTCTCAGAAACGGATATGAAAAAAGGACTTGTGCTTCGTCGCTATTATTCTGAGATGAAACAGTCTTTGAAAGAAATGTTAAGGGTTTTAAAACCTGATAAAGCCGCTGTTGTTGTGGTCGGAAGTTCGTCAATGAGAGAAACGGATACTGAAACAGGAAAATGTATAGCCGAGATCGGAGAGCAAACCGGCTTTAAACTGATAAAAATCGGCGTAAGAGATTTAGATCGTAATAAAAGGATGTTACCGGCAGGCAATCAGATAAATCTGAAATCTCAAATTCAGCAAAGAATGCATCAGGAATATGTTATCGGTCTGTATAAACATAGCTGAACAATAAAAAGGGATGAATATGTATCTGTCCGATTTCAGGAAAGAATACCATCAAAATATCTGTAAAAGCATTATCAGAATACGAAAAGACAAGGCTAAAGAATATCCGAATTTTGCAGATAGCGGCAATAATGCGAGTATGAAAATTGCGTGAGGAATTGTCGAAGAATTTAATTATGAGAAAAATTACAAAGCAATTTCAGGGCAGACAGCGGGTGATTATTTTGAGCTGCATACAAAAAATTATCTTGAAAAAGCATTCAGTTGTCTTCAACATTTACGCCCGGGTGAGTGGCTATATTCAGTCAATTCCACAATCACAGGTTTTTGTCAGTATGAACACTTGGCAAATCTTGAAAAGATAGTAAATAAAAATAAAATACTGTCATCCGCTTTGGGCGGAGATTATATTGTAAAATCAGACATCGTTATCGGCAGGCAGCCTGTTTCAGATGAAGAAGTAAATCGTGTTAAGAAACTAATTGACAAAACTGAAAAAATTGCCACACATACGCCTTTATTGGCATCAAATTTTGAAAAAGCTTATCCGATTTTACATGCGAGCATTTCTTGCAAGTGGACAATAAGAAGCGACCGTTCACAAAATACAAGAACTGAAGCATTGAATTTAATAAGGAATCGCAAAGGAAATTTGCCGCATATTGTAGCCGTAACCGCAGAGCCTTTGCCTACCAGATTGGCTGCCCTCGCTTTGGGAACCGGAGATTTAGATTGTGTATATCACTTTGCTCTGCCTGAGTTAATAAAATCTATTGATACTATTGAAAATGAAGATCAGTCGGATATGCTGAATATGATGATTGAGGGCGGACGATTAAGAGATATCAGTGATTTACCTTTTGATCTTTCAATATGAAATATCACAGATATATAACATATCACCCCGAAAAAGAAAATCAGCGAAAACCCAGTTTCACAGATACCCCACACTTTTATTATGATGAAAATCCTCATAGTTGACGACGAAGAAATGCAGCGTGACCTGCTGAAAGGCTTTCTGAAAAAGAAAGGCTATGAGGTGGCGACTGCCGAAAACGGCAGGCAGGCCTTGCAGCGATTTCTGGAACTGCCTTTCCAGCTTGTGATTCTGGACCATAAAATGCCGGACATCACGGGCGACGAGGTGCTGGCTCAGATGAAAGCCGTGAATCCCACCGTAGGTGCGATCATGATTACCGCCTACGGCACGGTGGATACCGCGGTGGAAGTCATGAAATTGGGCGCGAATGATTTTCTGGAAAAACCGGTTGATCTGATTCAACTGCTTGATAAAATTCAGATGATCGAACAGCGCATGATGGTGACAGCGGAAGCCGCAGACGTGACGGAAACGCTGCATCAGGGCGAACTGCCTGTCCTCATTGTCGGCGACGGCGCGGCAATGAAAGAAGTGCTGTCGCTGATCCGCCGGGTCGCGCCTTCGCCCTGGAGCGTGCTGATTCGCGGGGAGACCGGCACGGGAAAAGAACTCATTGCCCGGCTGATTCATCTGCTGAGTCCGGTCAGCGACGGTCCTTTTACAGAAGTCAACTGCGGCGCCATTCCTGAAAATCTCTTTGAATCCGAGCTGTTCGGGCATGAAAAAGGCGCGTTCACCGGCGCGGTGGCAATCCGGCGGGGGCGTTTTGAAATGGCAAAGGGCGGCACACTTTTTCTCGATGAAATCGGAGAACTCCCGCTGAATCTTCAGCCCAAACTCCTGCGCGCGCTTCAGGAAAAACGCATCTCACGCGTGGGCGGCGAAAAAGAAATTCCGGTGGAGGTCCGGGTGCTTGCAGCGACCAACCGTGATCTCAAACTTATGACAGCAGAAGGGCGGTTCCGCGAAGATTTGTATTACCGCCTGAATGTCTTTGATATCGAGATTCCGCCCCTGCGACATCGCAAAGAAGATATCCCCGCTCTGATAATTTTTTTCCTTGAAAAATACAGTTCCCGTCCGGTCATCTTTGATCCGGATGCCATGACCACGCTTATCAAATACGCTTTTCCCGGAAATGTCAGGGAGTTGGAGCATATCATTCAGCGCACGGTCACGCTGGGAAGGGGCAGCGTTCTGCGGACAGGCGATCTGCCGTCCGAAGTCCGCTTTTACAAAGCATCGGAGCAGGGAAGTCTTGTCGAAAGATTGGAGGCGGTGGAGCGGGAAATGATCTTTTCCGCGCTGGAAAAATATGAATGGGTTCAGACCCGCGCCGCTGAATCGCTGGGAATCAGCGAGCGGGTGCTGAGATATAAGATGAAGAAATATAACATAAAATCTGTGGAGTAGAGCGGCCCCGGGCTAAAATAGATAAACCCGCTTTACTGTGCTAAAATTTCATTTCAGCACTCCGGAGTGATACAAACATGTAGAGCGGGTTTGAAGCCTTCTCAGATCAAGCCCCTTTCCTTTGCAATCCTTTTATATGTGTCCGTCACATGCTTGGGCGGAACATATTGTTCGGACGCCTGTTTTTCCACGAGGCGGAGCGCGTCAACATCGCAGGCAGTCACGCAAAGCCCGCAGCCGATACATCTTTCCGCCTTGATATGCGCGGTATCCTCCACAACAATCGCTTTCATCTGGCAGCGTTCCGCACAGTTGCCGCAGCCGATGCAGTTTTCTTCGTTCACTGCGGCGTAAAAATTGCTGCACACCGCTTTGGCGGGCGATTCCAGCGCATTGAGATTTTTCAGTATCTGACAGCAGCACCCGCAGCACAGACAGATATTCATGGGTTTCTGGGAATTTCCGGGCTGAAGCACCAGACCGGCTTCCGCGCCTTTTTTCAGAATCTCCAGCGCGTCTTCCTGCGAAATGGAACGTCCCAGACCGTTTTCTTCGTAAAAATACGCGCCGCCCGCAAAAACCAGACAGACTTCCAAAGGCTTGCCGCATCCTTCGCCGACCATTTCACGTTCTTTCCGGCAAATGCAGGGCGCGACCACAATTTTCGACTGCTGCCGGATGATTTTTTCCGCAGCTTCATAAGGCATGATGTTCATGCCTGCGGAAATGCTCTGGGACACCGGAATCACCCGCAAGAGCTTGGTTTTCTGTTTAAACCAGTTTTTTGCGATATGCGGAATATATTCATTGACCTCATGAATCAGTTCTTTATTCAAACCGTTTACATGATATTCCCATATCCCGACAACAAACTGGGTTGCCATGTAATTTTTTTCTCCGTCTTTGGTAAGACGGAAAATAAGTCCTTTTTTGGACATATCCTCAAGCCTGCGGGAAACCTCCGATTCATCTGTCTGAAGTCTCTGGGCAATCATGGCGGCGGTTTCGGGTTTCAGGCTGAGTTTCATTGCGATTTCAGCTTCATGAGGCGTGAAAAGCCGTTTCAGAATGCTGAGTTCCACGCCGGAATCTGTCGCCGGAAAGCTTCCCGGCAGCCGGTCCAAATGGTCTGCCAGTTTTTTATAAACATCGGTATCCATCTGTTTTCCTTTTATTTTGTTAATATGATTTCAATGTAACGCCGTGTTTCCCAGTTCAGGGAAGTCGGCGGGGAACAATTTTCAGGTCGCCTGAGATTTGACAGCTTCCCTGTCTATAGAACGGTAGGGCGGGGTTACGACCCCGCCGGTTTGAAAATGTGTTTTGCAGGCAACAGGGAACAATTTTCAGGTCGCCTGAGATTTGACAACTTTTGAAAAATTGTCAAATCTGCATTTCATATCATTTTTAAGTTGCATTTTATCCGGAATTGCATATAAAAGTCAAAATAATAAAGAGACCCTTCACTGCGTTCAGGGTGACAGAAGCGGAAGAAACGCTCAGGGTGACAGAAGCGGAAGAAACGCTCAGGGTGACAACAGTGTGTCATTCTGAGCAGACAGTGTGTCATTCTGAGCGGAGCGAAGAATCTCTCTCCGCACTGAGACCCTTCACTGCGTTCAGGGTGACAGAAGCGGAAGAAACGCTCAGTACCGTTTGTTGAAAGCCGAAGAAACGCTCAGTACCGTGTGTTCAGAATGACAGAAATCCGATTTTCGGGATAAAGTTATGGAAAGCGAAAGTTGCGTCGGATTTTCAAATAACCTATAAAAAATATAAATACCTTTAATTTAAAATGATATTCTGAAAAAAATCAGGAAATCATGACCATCTTCTGACTTTGTTCTTGCATATCAGAAAAGAGCGGAGTAATATCCCGCAACATGCGTGGAAATCTCAGCGTTTTTTATATATCAGAAGCGCGGAAACAGCGATGCGGGGGAAGATTTTTAATACTTTGAAATTGAATGTGTTGAAAATCGGGGACTGAAATTTTACAAGATAATGCTTGCGTGACGCCCCGGTTTTCAGCTATGGAAGAAATAACAATTTATTTGCGCTTATAAAAAATACCTTGAAAAATTTTAATCGAGACAGGAGGCAATAGGATGACAAGAAATTGTATCAGGGCGGTGTTTTTCTTTTTTATAATTTTTATCAGCATCAGCGCGTTACTGACCGGCTGCTCCAAAGAGCCTGCAAAAAAATTTAATGCCAATGAATTACAGACATTTCCGACGAACGCATCCCGGGGAGTATCATCCCCGTCTCCGAAAATAGCCCAGTCCCCCGAATCTTTTGTGCTGGACCCGAACCGCCTGCAACCCGGGCAGTTCTGGGAAGTTCTGGTCAACAATTTTATTGTCATCTTGGACGCGTCCGGTTCAAAATATCTGCCTTACAGCGGAAAGGTCAAGCTGAGAGTCGCCAAAGATATTGTCAGACGCCTGAATCAGAAAACCCCTGAGCGTCCCCTTGTGGGCGGACTCCGGCGCTACGGATATGAAGCCGGCGCGTGGTCGGTGAGAACCGCGATGCTTTACGGAATGGAGCCTTATGTCAGACCTGCTTACGCAAGTTCCATTGATATTGTCCGATGGGCAGGCGGCAAAAGCCCGCTTGAACTTGCCATTGACAAAGCCAGCGATGATTTTCAGACCTGTGACGGCTATCTGGCGCTGGTGGTTGTCAGCGACGGAAAGGTTTATGACAATAATCCGATTGAGGCGGCAAAAAGGATCAAACAACGCTACGGCGACAGAATCTGTATTTATACCTGTCTGATAGGCAATCTTCCTTACGGCAAGGAGCAGATGGAACGGATTGCCAAAGCCGGCGGATGCGGATACGCCATCACTGCGGATCAGTTGGTTCCCGAAAATGTGATGGGAGATTGGGCTTATGATATTTTTCATCGGACCACCCGCGCCAAACCCGCGCCCGAACCGGAACCGCCGCTGAAAGAGATTCCGAGAGGTCCCAATCCCTGCGAGCTTCTTAACGAAGCCCTGCGTATGAAAGTTCAGTTTGATCTGAACAAATGGTATATCAGACCCGAATATTTTAACGGGCTGAACAGAATCGCGCAACTGATGATTGAATGTCCGGTGGCGAGAGTGGAAATTCAGGGACATACCTGTAATATCTGGACAGAAAAATACAACCTGAAACTGTCTGACATGCGCGCGACGGAAGTGATGAATTATCTTGTAAAACGGGGGGTTGAAGCGAATCGTTTCCTTGTGAGAGGCTTCGGTCTGACAATGCCGACCGCTTCCAACAAGACCGATCAGGGACGTGAAGCCAACCGCAGAGCCGAATTTGTCCGCATTGATTAGCCCGTTTTCATTAGGGCGGGCTTCGCCCCAATGTCATGAAGTCATGCCGGCATCCCCCCTTGAGGGGGGCAGGGGGGTGTTTCCGGTGCCGGAAGATTTTGCCGGAGAGGGTCCGCCGCGGACACCCCCCTCAAGGGGGGATTTCGTAGGGGTAAGCCCCTGTGCTTACCCCTTTTCCCCGGCAAAGGGCAGTCACAGGGGGCTGCCCCTACACGGGACGCGCCGCGTGGGAACGGGAAAACAGACTTTTTTTAATGAACCGCGATGTTAAAGGTTGAAATTTTGAATTTTTTATAATATAGAGAGTGTTAATCGGCAGCGGCAGTGCGTGTCCGAATTTTTGATTTTACAGATCGGAATCCATATTTTCAGAAGCTTTCTGTCTGTATTTTAAAGATTTATACACAATCTGACCGCGCCGGCTGATGAAAAAACAGGCGAGGAAGGAAGAAAAAAGAAGAGGTGTTTTATTAACCGAAAAGATGAAAAAATTAGGAGGTAGAGGTATGAAGAAGAGCTTGATGGTCTTTTTTCTTGCAGCGGCAGGCATGATGCTGCTTGCCAGTTGCGCCCATCAGGGGCAAAACACGTTCGGGGCGTCGTCCTGTACCCCGCCGGTGCTGTCTCCGGATAAAGTGACCGGACCGGTAACGGTGACGTATGCAAAAGTCAAGGACGGAAATGTTGTTTTCGGCAAAAGCCCGACAGCTTATGGTCCGGATACGCTGAATGCCATTCTCACTGCTTACGGACTCACGATTTCCGCTGATGCGGTAAACGGCGGAAAAGTTCCGGCAAGTTACGCCAAAGTGAAAGACGGCAACATTGTTTTCGGCAAAAACGCAACCGCATACAGCCCGGTCGAGGTGAATCAGATTCTGAATGCTTACAATCTGACCCTGCCGGTGGAAAATGCAAGCGGGCTGGTGGATCCGCCCAATTATGTGAAAGTGAAAGACGGCAACATTGTTTTCGGCAAAAACGCAACCGCATACAGCGCGGATGAATTTAACAAACTGTTGAGCGCTTACTGTCTGCCCGCAGTCGCGGCGTTTAAGCCGGAAGAACCCAAGCAGCCTGTACCTGTCGAACCCGGTCCGGTTGTGGAAGAGCATAAAGAAGTTCCCTGCACAGATTCCGACAGAGACGGCGTTTGCGACGATCAGGATGACTGTCCGGATACGCCCAAAGGCGCTTATGTGAATGCAAGGGGATGCTGGGTCATTGAAAATCTGCTGTTCGATTACAACAAGTGGGACATCAAACCCAAGTATTATCAGGATTTGAATGCGGTGGTGGAAGTGCTGAAGAACAATCCCTATCTGAACATCGAAATTCAGGGACATACCTGCACCATCGGTTCCAAGAAATTCAACCAGAGACTTTCCGAAAGACGTGCAAAATCCGTTATGGATTATTTCCTGAAGAAGGGAATTTCCAGGGAGCGTCTGACCTCGGTCGGTTACTGGTTCTCCAGACCTGCGGCGCCGAACGATACTGAGGAAAACCGCAAGCTGAACCGGAGAGTGGAACTGCATCCGCTTCGGTAAATTTGACGGCGGGGACGGTCTATTCTTAGCCTGGGCCGCCCTGCCCCGGAATGCTGTTTTTTTTTGCATTGCCGGACAGCCCCTCATTGCTGTCATTTCGAGCGTAGCGAGAAATCCTGCCCTCGCAGAGACGCAAAATCTTGTGTCTCTGCATCCCGAAGGAAAGATTTCTCCCTTCGGTCGAAATGACAAATTCGGGGTGAATGCAATATAGCGGTGCGGAGACGCAGGTTGACAATGCGTTTCCGCATCGCTATTATTACGAGAATCGGCTCTCTGTGTGGAATGCAGGTTGCAGGGAACACGCCGCCGGAGTGTCCCTTCGATATGTTTAATTCGGGAAGATGAGTCAGGTACTGATTTCACGAAAGGATAAAAACATGGCACAAGGTATTTTGGAGATTGAAGACAGCAATTTTGAAAGTGAAGTGATAAAGTCGGACAAGCTGGTAATGGTGGATTTCTGGGCGCCCTGGTGCGGTCCCTGCAAAGCCATCGGACCCGTGGTGGAAGAACTTGCCGCCACTTTCGGGGATAAAGTCAAATTTGTAAAATGCAATGTGGACAGCAATCCGATTACACCCGGAAAATACGGCATCAATGCCATCCCCACCCTTATTTTTTTCAAAGGCGGAGAGATTAAAAATCAGATCGTCGGAATGGTCGCAAAAATCAAACTTGAGGAAGCAATAAAGAACTTGCTGTAAAAGCGATGTTTCTTTGTCTGGGGAAAACAGATAATGAAAAGCGTTGATTACGATCTTGTCATCATCGGCGGGGGCCCCGCAGGACTGACCGCGGGGCTTTACGCTTCAAGAGCACGGTTGAATGTCATTCTGATTGAAAAGCTTGTCCCCGGCGGGCAGATTCTTATCACCGACTGGATTGAAAATTATCCGGGATTTCCCAAAGGCATCAGCGGTCCCGATCTGGTTCAGAATATGAGCGATCAGGCAAAAGCCTTCGGTCTCAAGATTGAAAGTAACGAAGTGATGTCGCTTGATCTGTCTGAAAAAGTCAAGTCTCTGAAACTGTATGATAAAACCGTTACCGCCCGCGCCGTTATTATTGCCACAGGCGCGTCGCCGAAAAAATTGGGCATTCCGGGGGAAGAAAAATTTTCCGGCAAAGGCGTATCCATCTGTGCGACCTGCGACGGTCCTTTTTTCAGAGACAAGGTGGTTGCCGCGGTGGGCGGCGGAGACACTGCCGTACAGGAAAGCATCTTTCTCACCAAATTTGCCAAAAAAGTTTATCTGATTCATCGGAGAGACCAGCTTCGGGCAACCGGCATTCTTCGGGAACGTGCATTGGCAAATGAAAAAATAGAATTCTTATGGGATTCGGCGTTGACGGGCATTGACGGCAGTTCCAGAGTTGAAAAAATAGCTGTTAAAAATCTCAAGAGCGGTGAAATCAGAGAACTTTCCGCAGACGGCTGTTTTATATGGATAGGCATTCAGCCGAACGCCGATTTTCTGGGAAATGAAATTGCACGGGATCAATTCGGATTCATCACAGTCAATTCCCGGATGGAAACTTCTGTTCCGGGAGTGTTCGCGGCGGGAGATGTGCGGAACACGCCGCTGCGCCAGATTGCAACAGCGGTGGGAGATGCCGCTGTCGCGGCGTTTTCGGCAGAACATTATATTGAGAATTGAGAATTGAGAATTGAAAAATTGAGGCATTGTCATTTCGAGCGAAGCGAGAAATCTTTAATTTCTCAATTCTCAATTCTCAATTCTCAATTTTTAAGGCTTGCTCAAAACCTTATGAAAATAAAGCATATATTGATTATCTGCCTGATGCCGCTGCTGATAGCGTCCGGCTGCGCATGGTTTGAACCCAAAAAGGAAAAAACCGCCGAAGAGTTGGCAAATGAGGGCATGGCTGCTTTTGCAAAAGAGAATTATACGGCAGCAATCGAATCCTTTGAAAAACTGAAGAACTGGTATCCGTTCAGCAAATTTGCCACCCTTGCCGAACTGAAGACAGCAGACGCCCACTATGAACTGGAAGCTTATGAAGAAGCAGTCTTTGCTTATGAATCCTTTGAAAATCTTCATCCCCGAAATCAGGCTGTCCCTTATGTTGTCTATCAGATCGGAATATGTCATTTCAAGCGGATGGAAACCATAGACAGGGATCAGACCGCCACACAGAAGGCGATTGATGTTTTCAACCGCCTGATCGAGCAGTTTCCCGGAGATGTCCATTCGGTCAGGGCAAAAGAGCATATCCGAAAATGCAGACAGAACCTTGCCGAACACGAATTTTATGTAGGAATTTTTTATTATAAAAGCAGACACTACAAGGCAGCGATTGAGCGTTTTGAGACCGTGATTTCCGATTATCCCGATGCCGGAAAAACCTTTCAGGATGCGCAGCAGTATGCCTTGAAGTGTAAGAATTTGCTGAAAGAGTAATTGCGGACTGAAATTTTTGCCACGAATGAACACAAATCAAAGCACGAATAAAAGCTCACGAATTTTTTTAATTAAAATAAAAACACTTGAACTCCTTCCAACGCTCTGCGTGGGAACGAGAGAACTGACGTTTTATTCGTGTTTGCTTTTCGTTTCAATTCGTGTTCATTCGTGGCAAAAAATCTGTGTTCATTCGTGGTAAAAAATCATACAGTAAAGCGGGTTTCAAACCCGCTCTACAGGAAAATATTTACAGGAGATAACTTATGTCCAGAATATGTGAAATCTGCGGAAAAAAACCAGTGGTCGGACACAATGTCAGCCACGCGCACAATGTCACAAAACGCCGTTTCAACCCGAATCTTCAGCGGGTGCGGGCATTATATAAAGGAAAGATCAGAAAGATGCTTGTCTGTACCAGTTGCATCAAATCGGGGCATATTGTCAAGGCGCCTTAATTCCCGACCCGTTTTACCTCCATAATCTGTTTGATCTTTCGGATGGCCGATAGAATTCTGTCCAAATGTTCCGTATCCCGAACAGTCAATGTGAAAAGACTATCGACCATCTTATTTTCCCGGGTTCGGGAATTGACGCTGAGAATATTGGCGCCGTTTTTGCTGATATTTAAGGCAAGGTCCGCCAGCAGCCCCACCCTGTCATGCGAAAGCACACGGATTCTGACCGGATAAGATTCGGCAATACTTTCATTCCATTCCACTTCGATCTGTCTGTCCGGGTTCATTTTCAGCGCATTGATGCAGTTGGTTTTATGCACGGTCACGCCGTAGCCCCGTGTGATATAGCCGGTTACAGCATCCCCCGGCACGGGCTGACAGCATTTCCCGAAGCGGACCAGGATATCGTCAATTCCTCTCACCATAACGCCGGTTCCGGATTTTTTCCGGGGGCTTTTTCCCACAAGTTTTTCAAGGCTTTCGTCATTTCCCGGCGTGCATTCTTCCTCTTCGGGTTTGGCAATAAATTTTTTGACAACCTGCCAGGGCGTGACCCTGCCGTAACCCACGTTTTCCACCAGATCATCCGCAGTTTTAAAACCGAAGCATTCCAGCACCTTTTCCATCTGTTCCGATTTTATCAGTTCCGCGTAGTTCAGGCGGTGTTTGCGGAAGGCTTTTTCGCACATCTCGCGCCCCAGGGTAAGACTCCGCTCTTTTTCCTGAGTTTTGATCCACTGCCGTATTTTGGAACGGGCTTTGACGGTTTTGACAAATTTCAGCCAGTCCCGGCTCGGATTGTGTCCTTTTAAAGTGATAACTTCAACAATATCACCGGTTTCTAATTCATATTTGAGCGGGACCATCCGCCCGTTGACTTTGGCGCTGACGCACTGATGCCCCACTTCCGTATGCACCATGTAAGCAAAATCCACCGGCGTTGCGCCTTTGGGAAGGGCTTTGATTTCTCCGGCAGGCGTGAACACATAGACCTCATCAGGAAAGAGATCAATGCGGACATTTTCCAGAAATTCATTCGGGTCTTTGATATTTTCCTGATTTTCAATGAGATTCTGAATCCATGCAAACTGTTTGCTGATGTTCTCGTCAACGCGTTTTCCTTCTTTGTAACTCCAGTGCGCGGCGATTCCGGATTTGGCAACCCTGTCCATTTCCCATGTTCGGATTTGGATCTCGATTCTTTCGCCGTAGGGACCGATCACGGTCGTATGAAGGGACTGATACATATTCGGCTTGGGGCGTCCGATATAGTCTTTGAACTTGTGATCAATGGGTTTCCATAAAGCATGTACAAATCCCAGCGCCTCATAGCATTGGAATTTTGTATCAACAATGATCCGAAAGGCAATAATATCATACACATCTTCAAAAGAAAGTCCCTGACTTTCCATTTTGTGGTAAATGCTGTAAAAGTGTTTGTACCTGCCCGTCACCTCGCATTTAATATCTGCCTTGCTCATTTCTTTGTTGATGAGACCTGTCACGGTTTCAATATAGGCTTCCCGTTCCAATTTGTCCTTGGAGACCAGATTCTTGATATTCAAATATTCTGTAGGAGTTATGTACATAAAGGAGCTGTCTTCCAGTTCCTTTTTGATCCAGTAAATACCGAGCCGGGAAGCAATGGGCGCGTAAATGTCCAATGTTTCCTGAGCGATTGTTTTCTTTTTGTCTTCTTTTTTGTGATACTGCAAGGTTCGCATGTTGTGAAGCCGGTCTGCCAATTTGATCAGTATCACGCGAATATCGTCTGCCATGGCAAAGAGCATTTTTCGGATACTTTCCGCATGGCGGGCTTCGGCATTGTCAAAACTGAGCTTGCTGATTTTGGTCACGCCGGAGACGATATGGCAGACCTCGGTACCGAACATTTCTTTGATTTCATCTTCGGTGGCGTGAGTGTCTTCCACCACATCATGCAGCAGACCCGCCGCGACGCTGACCGGATCAAGGTTCATATCAGCAAGGATTCCGGCAACTTCAAGCGGATGTGACAGATAAGGTTCGCCGGAAAGCCGAACCTGTCCGTCATGAACTTTTGCCGAATAAATATAGGCGCGTTCCACCAATTCCAAATCCGCTTCGGGATTGATTTCAAGCATTTTTTCGATTATATCGTTAATACGGATCATAAGTCACCGGTGATATTTTTTACCACGAATGGACACGAATTTTTGCCACGAATGAAACACAAATTAAAACAAATAGATTATGACATGTTTCGCGTCCGCCTGTAAAACGGTTTTATATGTTTTCAGCCGGGGCCGTTCTGCGTTCCCACGCGGAGCGTGGGAACGAGAGGCGAGGGAAATTCGTGATAAAATTCGTGTTCATTCGTGGCTAAAAAAAACAGCCCCCCATTAATAAGCCTTTGCAAAGACGACCTGTTTATCTGCGGGCTTGCCGCAGCAGACGCATTTTCCCTTTCCGCTTTCGCCCTCAAACGGGATGCAGCGGATGGTAACACTCAGGTCTTCCTTGATTTTTGCCTCGCACTGCGCGTTGCCGCACCAATGAGACATTGAAAATCCGCCGTGTATTTCAGGTTTTTCCTGATGCTGCGGGGTGAAATACTGATAAAATTCTTTATTCTCATTGATAACAATGGTATTTTTTTCCCGGAATGTCAAGGCTCTCTCAAAGAGATTTGTCTGTATCTCATCTAAAATTTTTGTGATATTCTGAACAAAATCTGCCCGTTTGAAAGATGTTTTATCTTTATGCGCTTTGTCTCTTCTGCCCGCAAAAACCGAATCCGCGGCAATGTCTCTGGGACCGATTTCCACCCGTAGCGGAATGCCTTTTTTAATCCAGTCCCATCCTTTTGCGCCGCTGTCCCGGTCGTCAATTTCCACCCGGATTTTGCGGTGATGATAAAACTGTCCGCGCAGTTCTTTTGCCAGATTTTCGGTAAACGTCATAACAGCGGCTTTGTCTTCGGGCTTTTTGATGATGGGAAGCAGAACGACGTGGGCGGAAGCGACCCGGGGCGGCAGAATAACACCGTCATCATCGCCGTGGGTCATGACAATGCCGCCGATCAGACGGGTGGATGCGCCCCATGAGGTTGTCCATGCGTATTCTTCCGCGCCTTCGGCGGAATGAAACTTGATTTCAGAGGCTTTGGCAAAATTTTGTCCCAGAAAATGAGAGGTTCCGGCTTGGAGGGCTTTTTTATCCTGCATCATTGCCTCGATGCACAGCGTATCCGCCGCGCCGGGAAATCTTTCCGACGCGCTTTTTCTGCCTTTTATCACGGGCATTGCCAGACATTCTTCGGCAAGCTTTGCATAAATATCGAGCATCATACGGGTCCGCTCGACAGCTTCTTTGCTTGTGGCATGTGCCGTATGTCCTTCCTGCCATAAAAATTCGCTGGTTCTCAGAAAGATGCGGGTCCGCATTTCCCAGCGAACCACATTTGCCCACTGATTAATCAGCAAGGGAAGGTCCCGATAGCTGGTAATCCATTTGGAAAAAGAATCGCCGATAATGGTTTCCGACGTGGGGCGGACTACCAACGGCTCGGTCAGTTCTCCCGCGGGAACAAGTCCGCCTTCAGCGTTTTTTTCAAGTCTGTGATGCGTGACCACCGCGCATTCTTTTGCAAAGCCTTCCACATGCTCGGCTTCTTTTTCGAGAAAACTCAGAGGGATAAAAAGCGGGAAATAGGCGTTTTTGACGCCGGTGTCTTTGAACATATCATCGAGTTCCCGCACGATGTTTTCCCAGAGCGCATATCCCCAGGGCTTAATCACCATGCAGCCCCTGACCGGCGAGCGGTCCGCCATGTCAGAAAGTCTCACCGCTTCCTGATACCATTCCGAGTAATCCTCGTCTCTTGTCGGTGTGATTGCTGTTTTTTCCTGTTTTGCCATGTTATTTTTTTTGTCTCCTTATTATTTCTTCAAGAGGGAAAGATGACGCTGAAAGTTTACTTTTTCATATAACTCGTGAGATTTCTCGTTCCCACGCTCTGCGTGGGAATGCAGCCCGGACGCTCCGCGTCCGCCT